>NZ_JAZTZI010000081.1:0-1820 GCF_045637405.1 Anaerovibrio sp. | reverse complement strand
AGAAATATCATCGGTTTGTGGTACTGACCGATGTACATTGCCCTAGTGAGCGGGATCCGGAAAAGATTGCCGCTATTGAAGAAATCAACACCTGGTCCGATGTGGACCAGGTGGTAGTTACCGGTGATGTGGTCCATGATATCGGGGACCAGACAGAGCTGAATGCAGCTTCAGCAGTTTTGGACCATATTAAGGCTCCACGCTATGTGCTGACTGGTAATCATGACTATATGTATTCTGACTGGACCAACCATGGCGGTCATTTCCAGTGCGGTCCCGATGAGCGGGCGATGAAGCTGGAGCGTTTCAAAAAGCAGTTCAATATGAACGCCTTGTATTTCTCCAAGGATTTGGGCCCATATCATCTGGTATATCTGTCCCCGGATGACCTGCATACCACTTATCTAACCACTATGTCACCAGATCAGTTAGCCTGGTTAGAGGTGGATTTGAATGACAACAAGGATAAGCCAACCTTGGTTTTCTTCCATGGTTCCTTGGAGGGAACCTGGGATAAGAATGGTAAGGCTTGGCCAAATCATCCGGGCTTTATGGCTCAGCCAAAGGATCAGGTGCGGGCAATTGTGGCCGATAATCCTCAGATAATGGCCTGGATTTCCGGACATCTCCATTTGGGAGTATTCAATGAAAGCAGCCGGGATCCGAACCTCTATACTTATAATGAGCATGGAGTACCAAATATTCATAATCGGGCTACTTTGGGAACTGGCTACATGTACAGCCATAGTCGGGATGGCTTTAACAACTATCCAGCTATATGGACCAAATCTTATTTCTTATTTGACGACCGCATGGAAGTGCGGACCTATGACCACACCAACCATACTTTTTTACCGGAGCTTGATGTGGCTATCAAGATCTATAAAAAGTAAAGGTGAGTGATTAGTATGTTTAAGAAAATTTCTTTAATGTTAACCGTGTGTCTGCTGGTTTTGGGCACTTTTACCTCTTGCTTTGCGTCTATGGGCGGCCCTGGGGAGAAAATTCGCATTATGTGCTACGGCGATTCCAATACCTGGGGCTTTACCCAGCGACCTAATGTAAAGCGTTGGCCAAGCAATGTTCGTTGGCCAGGTGTACTCCAGAAGGAATTGGGGGATAATTACACCATCATCGAAGAAGGATTGTCCAGCCGTACAGCCGGTGAGGATAACTACGATAACGGCTTGAATGAAGCCATTCAGTATGAGCTGAACTTCAATGGGCGTCCAACACTGATGCCACTCATCAAGAGTCATATTCCTCTTGATTGCGTAGTCATTATGCTGGGCACCAATGATATCAAGGTGCGGTTCCACAAGACTCCGGAAGAGGTTACTGCTAATGTGGAGCGCCTGGTAAAGATGATTAACAACAGCTGCGATCCGGAAAAGGAATGGTATGGCTACGGAGTGCCAAAGGTTTTAGTAGTGGCTCCGGTACCAGTTTATGCCACTAAGGCATCCTTTGCGGCCAAGAATGCCGCTTCCCGGGAGCTGGGCCATCTCTACAAGGAAATGGCTGAGCGCAATGGGGTAGAGTTCCTGGATGCGGAGGACTATGTCAAGGTTCCTGGTATGCCAGATGGTATTCACCTTACGGCGGAGCAACACAAGGTACTTGGTGAGGCTATTGCCGCTAAAATTAAGAGCATGAATTTGAAATAACCATTAATAGCATTACCTCTAAAGCAAAAGAAGATGGGTCGGCTTTGTGCCGGCTCATTTTCTTTTTCATAAAGAAAAAAGCGTTTTTTGTTCTGATGGCGAAGATATAGCATGATAAAATAATTAGCTTACTTTCGTCCTAAAGGAGTGAAA
>NZ_JAZTZI010000080.1:0-7670 GCF_045637405.1 Anaerovibrio sp. | reverse complement strand
AGCCGGATGGTTCTGGTAAGTTCATCGCAGCTATGTTCCGCAATCCTCGTATAAAGGATGCTGTCCATGAACTCCTTCAGAAGCGTGATGGCTTGATGCTGGGTATCTGTAATGGATTCCAGGCACTGATAAAATTGGGATTGGTTCCTTATGGTGAAATTCGTGATCTGACGGACAATTCTCCAACACTTACCCATAACCAGATTGGCCGCCACGTATCCTGTATGGTTCGTACCAAGGTAGTGTCAAATCTTTCTCCATGGTTTAACAATGTAAAGGTGGGAGATATATTCACCATTCCTGTATCCCATGGGGAGGGTCGCTTCGTGGCAGATAAGGCCGTTGTAGGCAAGCTGCGTATTAACGGTCAGATAGCCACCCAGTACGTGGGCTCCACTGGTGCTCCTTCAGCAGAGATTCCATTTAATCCAAATGGCTCTGTTAATGCCATCGAAGGTATTACAAGCCCTGACGGACGCGTGCTGGGTAAAATGGGGCATTCTGAGCGTATTGGCGGATGTGTTGCCAAGAATGTTCCGGGCAAGCAGGATCAGCAGATTTTTGAGGCTGGAGTAGCCTATTACAAATAAAATACAGCTGAAAGCCTGTATGTAAAAATGTATCAAATGTGCTTTTTGTTATCTTATTGAGATTTCAGAAAGCACATTCTTTCTTTTTTAAAAATATTTTTTTCAGTGTAAAATCAGTGATTACAAGTGCTCAGAATAATTGTTCAAAAAATTTTTAAAAAATTTTCAGAAGAAAGAAGGAATTTAGTTTATTATGGCGAAATATACACGCGAGGAAAAAGTTAATAGACCTGGATGTGTTCTGAATGCCAATATGGCATAGGAAACCATCTATCTGCTGCTCCTGGTGATTTGAGTTTAGCCGCCGTACCTTAAGAGAGGATTCTTGTATGTGCTGCCAGACCAGGGAGAAAAGGTCGTGAATGGTATAGCACCTGTGATGGTTGGTACCATATTGCTGGGGCAACATTTTGATTCGGGTATCATGTAGTTGCTAGCAGGAGAGATAGGCCAGGCTAAAAATTAACTTCACCTTTTATGAGTCGATAAATCGGGGATTATATCGGCTGCCGTATTTTATTTTTAGAGGGGGATTTTTTAAAATGGCAAAGAAGTATGTAATGGCGTTAGACGCAGGTACCACTAGTAACAGAGCTATCATCTTTGATGAGAACTCCAAGATCGTAGGTGTTTCTCAGAAAGAGTTCACTCAGATATTCCCACAGCCAGGTTGGGTTGAGCATGATGCAGATGAGATTTGGAGCACCATGACTACTGTTATGAAAGAAGCTCTGGAGCAGAGTGGCCTTGCAGCTAGCGACATCGCAGCTATCGGTATCACCAACCAGCGCGAGACTTCAGTTGTATGGGATAAGAACACTGGTCGTCCAGTATACAATGCAATTGTATGGCAGTCCCGTCAGACCGCAGATATCGCTGATGGCTTGAAGAAGAAGGGCCTCACTGAGGAGTTCAAGACCAAGACTGGTTTGACTATCGATGCATATTTCTCTGGTACCAAGATTACTTGGATTTTCGAGAATGTACCAGGTACTCGTGAGCGCGCAGAGAAGGGTGAGTTGCTCTTCGGTACTATCGATACTTGGCTGATTTGGAAGCTGACCGGTGGTAAGGCTCATGTAACTGATTATTCCAACGCTTCCCGTACTTTGATGTACAACATCAAGGAGCTGAAGTGGGATGATGCACTTCTCGGATATCTCGGCGTTCCTAAGTGCATGCTTCCAGAGGTTCGTCCATCCTCTGGTGTATATGGTGAGGCTGTTCCTTCCATCCTGGGTGCTGCTATTCCTGTTGCAGGTGCTGCAGGTGACCAGCAGGCTGCCCTCTTTGGTCAGAACTGCTTCGAGCCAGGTATGGCTAAGAACACCTATGGTACTGGTTGCTTCATGCTGATGAACACTGGTACTGATATCTATGATTCCAAGAATGGTCTGGTAACCACTATCGCTTGGGGTCTCGATGGCAAGGTTGAATATGCTCTCGAGGGTTCCATATTCGTAGCAGGTTCCGCTATTCAGTGGCTGCGTGACGGCGTTCGCATGGTAGATTCCGCTCCAGATTCTGAGTGGGTTGCCAAGAAGGTTCGTGACACTGCTGGTGTATACCTCGTACCTGCATTTGTAGGTCTTGGTGCTCCATACTGGGATCAGAACGCTCGTGGTATGATCATCGGTATTACCCGTGGTACCACCAAGGCACATATCGTCCGTGCAACTCTGGAGTCTCTTGCATATCAGACCAGAGATGTTCTGGGTGCAATGGAAGCAGATTCCAACATTAAGCTGGCTTCCCTGAAGGTTGATGGCGGTGCTGTTGCCAACAATCTGATGATGCAGTTCCAGGCTGATATCCTCGGTGTTCCAGTAGATCGTCCTCAGATCATTGAGACTACTGCTCTTGGTGCAGCTTACCTGGCAGGTCTTGCTGTAGGCGTTTGGAGCAACAAGGAAGAACTGAAGACTGCTTGGAAGTTGGATGTTCGCTTCGAGCCAGTTATGGATAAGTCCGAAGCTGACAAGCTCTACAAGGGCTGGCAGAAGGCTGTTAAGCATTCCATGCATTGGCTGGATGAGGACTAATCAAAAAAGATTAGTTTCTTAAATTAAGTTGTTCATTTTTTAAGAATTCAATTTCTGGTACCGGCCCCATGCGGGGCTGGTACTGGATATGAATTGCAGCAATTATTTTTATTTTATTTGAAAGAAGAGGGATAAGAAAATGGATAATTTGTTAGGCGAGTTCGTCGGCACTATGGTACTGATGGTATTTGGTTGCGGTGTTAACGCAAACATGACTTTGGCTAAGTGTTATGGTCGCGGTGGCGGCTGGATCTGCACAACCACTGGATGGTGTTTTGCAGTTGTAATGGGTGTTTACACCTCTGTAGCTCTGGGTGCTCCTCAGGCTGATATCAACCCTTCCGTTACTATTGCCAAGACTTTGGCAGGCGTTTACACTTGGGATCAGTTTGCTGCTACTTCCATCGTTCAGATTCTCGGTGGTATCCTTGGTGCTATCATTGTTTACCTTGCTTATCTCCCACATTGGGGCGAGACTGAAGGAAGCAAGTTGGGTGTATTCTCCACTGGTAACGCTTGCGGTAACCAGATGACTGCATTCCTCTCCGAGTTTATTGCTACTTTCTTCCTGATGTTCGGTATCTGGTGCATCTTCTCCAAGGGTGTTCAGGGCTCCATCGGCCTTGCTCCTGGCTTTGGTCCTTATCTCGTAGGCTGCTTGATCTGGGCTCTTGGTCTTTCCCTTGGTGGTACTACCGGTTATGCAATGAACGCAGCTCGTGACCTTGGTCCAAGAATTGCTCATGCAATTCTTCCTATTCCTGACAAGGGTGACGGCAACTGGGGTTATGCTTGGATTCCAGTATTTGCTCCACTCTGCGGTGGTGTTGCAGCTTATGTTGTATCCTCCGCTTTCGGTATCATCTGATAATCCGGTAACAGGAAAAATTATCTAAAAACATGTACCCCTGTCTATCTTAGGCAGGGGTATTTTCTTAATTAAGAATCCTAATAGAATATACTTAGTGGGTTGTTAGTAGTGGAAAAAAAGGAATAATTGCGTTATACTAATATAAGTATTTATTAGGGGGAATTCTAAATGGATAAAAAGGCATTCACTAAATTAGGAATTGCACTTGTAATTATTGTTGCATTGTTGGCAGGGGCTTATAAATTATATACTGATTCCCTGGCAAATGATTTTAATGACATTTCAACTGTAGAAATCGAAAGAGTTGCTGAACCATACACTGGCGAGTACCATCGTCCTGATTGCCCAAAGGCGAAGAGAATTCTGAAGCCGGTATATTTTAACGAGGGCAAAACTGCTGCAGAAAATAATAAGCAGGCAAAAGCAGAAGGCTATGTGCCTTGTAAGCGTTGTCATCCTGAAGATGTGAAATAATTATAGTTATAAGGCCCTTGATGGTATAGTCAAAGGCCTTTTCTTATTTTGAAAGGAAGTACAATGGCCATAAAAGCACCAACAGCTCCAACGCCGCCTACACCACCGGTTTCTCCAAAGGGACAGGACAGTGGTGATGTAGGACATAATACCGATACAAATACAGGAGCGGAATACACCGGCAAGGACTTTGGAATTCATATTAATATTTCCTCTCCCGAAGACAAGACTGGTAAAAATCAGAACCAAAATCAACAACAAAATACTAATAATGCCGGAGATGGCAAGGTGCAAAAGGAAGTGACTACCAAGGAGAGGGATCAGCTGCCAGAGCCTCAGGCTGTTCTTACGGGAGATATGCCATCAGATAGGGTTCTTCAAACGGAGACGAAGGTTCCTGGTAATGATGCTTTACACATAAATAATAATTCCAGCTATGGCGGGATAAGTATATGGCCCTTTGTGTTGGTATTTGTGATGGCCTTTATTGGTTTTACAGTGCTTAACTATTTGAAGAAGAAAGAACATGAGCCTGTGACCACAATAAATATTAATGCAGAGAATAAAGCAAAAGATAAAATAGAAGCTACTCAAGAAGGTTCCCAAAGTGTAAATACAGGTAAATCATCTGCCAATGATCAGGATGATGACACACACAAACATTTTGAAATAAGGATTTAAACTTCTTTTACAAAGCATTTATTTTATAGTAGAATTAATAAGATGAGATAAATCATGGGAGTTCGCTCCCTATACATATTTTGGATATAATGGAGGTCATTAAGGTGTTAGATATCAAATTTGTCAGAGAGAATCTGGAAGCTGTTAAGGAGATGCTTAAAAAGCGAAATAATAGTTTGTCTTTGGATGGATTCACTGACCTGGAAAAGACCCGTCGTGAGATACTGGCTGAGGTAGAGACCCTTAAGGCAAAGCGTAACACTGTATCCAAGCAGATTGGTGCCATGAAGAAGGCAGGGGAAAATACAGATGCCATAGTGGCAGAAATGCAGTCTGTTGGTGAAGAAATCTCCAAGCTGGATGCCCAGTTGAAAACTGTGGAGGAAAGCCTTAGGGATATAATGCTGCATATCCCAAATATGCCGAAGGATGATGTTCCTTACGGTGTAGATGATACCGATAACCCGGAAGTAAGAAAATTCATGGAGCCTACTAAGTTTGATTTTGAACCAAAGGCCCACTGGGATCTGGGAGCGGATCTGGACATCATTGATGCTGAACGTGCTGCTAAGGTTACAGGTGCCCGTTTTACCTTCTACAAGGGATTGGGTGCCCGTTTGGAGCGTGCTCTAATAAACTTTATGATGGATCTGCATGCCACCAAGCATGGCTATAAGGAGATGCTGGCACCATGCATTGTTAATACTGATAGCATGATTGGTACCGGTCAGCTTCCAAAATTTGCCGAAGATATGTTTAAGCTGGAGGGCTTGGACTATTACATGGTTCCAACTGCCGAGGTTCCAACTACCAACTACCATCGTGAGGAAATCCTTGATGGATCCACCCTTACTGAGAAATATTGTGCATATACCGCTTGCTACAGAGCTGAGGCTGGCAGTGCCGGACGTGATACCCGTGGCCTTATTAGACAGCATCAGTTCAACAAGGTTGAGCTTATTAAGTTCTGTAAGCCAGAGGACTCATGGGATGAGTTGGAGAAGATGACTGATGATGCTGAGGATGTACTGCGCATTCTTGAGCTTCCATATCATGTGGTTCTTCTTTGCACTGGTGATATGGGCTTTACTTCTGCCAAGACCTACGATTTGGAGGTTTGGATGCCAGCTCAGAATTGTTATCGTGAAATATCTTCATGCTCCAACTGTCTTGATTTCCAGGCACGCCGTGCCAACATTAAGTTCCGTCGTGATGCCAAGAGCAAGCCGGAGTTTGTTCATACCCTGAATGGCTCCGGTTTGGCAGTAGGACGTACCTTTGCGGCTATTTTGGAGAATTATCAGAATGAGGATGGTTCTATACGTATTCCAAAGGCATTGATTCCTTATATGGGTGGCGTAGAGGTTATTAAAAAGGAAGAACTGTAATATTTATCACTATATAGCCTGCCCTTGTTGGTGGGCTATATTTTTTTGAGGGGGATAATACATGCCAATGAGAGCAGTGTGGGCTGAAGTGGATTTAAAGGCCCTAGAGTCTAATATAAAGAATATAAAATCTTGTATAAATGGCAATACTAAATGGTGTGCTGTTGTAAAGGCTGATGCTTATGGTCATGGAGCGTTGGCAGTAGCGAGAAAATGTGTTGAAATGGGAGCTTCATATTTGGCAGTGGCAGTGTTAAGCGAAGCTATTGCTTTGCGCAAAGCAGGTTTTACCACACCAATCATTATTTTGGGAGCATCCCCCATGGATACATCAGGTATGCTGGTGGATTATGACATAACCCAAGCCGTTTTTGAATTTGAACAGGCTGAAGCTATTTCTCAGCAAGCTGTATTACGAAACAAAACAGCCAGGATACATTTGAAAATTGATACCGGGATGCACCGTATAGGAATTAAGCCGGAGGACGCAGGGAAAATGGCAAAAAAAATAGCAGCGTTGCCTGGTATAAAGCTGGAGGGAATGTTTTCTCATTTTGCACTGGCTGACAATGAGGATAAAACCTACTCCTATATGCAGCTTGAAAACTTTAAACAGGCCATTGAACAAGTGGAGTCAGCAGGAGTTCACATCGAATTAAAGCATATTGCCAATTCTGCAGCTATTTTAGAGATGCCGGAAACTCACTTTGATATGGTTCGGGCCGGAATTATTTTATATGGCCTTTGGCCATCTGAGGAAGTCAACAGAAGTATTGAATTGAAGCCACTGATGAAGCTCTGTGCCAAGGTAGCGTTTCTTAAGGAGCTGGAACCAGGTGAATCCGTAAGCTATGGCTGTACCTGGACAGCAGCTCGTAAGAGTTTAATCGGAACCTTGCCAGTTGGGTATGCCGATGGATATACCAGAATGCTCAGTGGTAAGGCAGAAGTGGAGTATAAGGGCAGACGGGCCCCAATTGCAGGTAGAATCTGCATGGACCAGTGCATGGTAGATTTAACGGAAATAAAGGGCATAAAGGAAGGGGACACAGTTGTATTGTACGGCTCTGAAGCCCTTACCATGGATGAAGTGGCCAGCTGGCTTGGGACCATTAATTACGAGCTTCCATGTATGCTCAGCCCTAGAGTACCAAGGGTGTATAAAGAATAATATATCACTGTAGACAATGGAGACATCGGTTTAGGCCGCTGTTTCTAATCCTATATGTTATTAAAAAAATGAAAAAATAAATATATGTGTTGACAATAACTTGAAAAGGTAGTAATATTATCAACGTTGTCACCGCAATTCATTTGAGTATGAAATCTGACAACAAAAATAATTCAAAAAGATGCTTGACATAATGGCTTCTTTGAGATATTATATAGAAGCTGATTCACGAAGCAAGAGCTTCTGAGAAAGATTGTACACGAAGTAATTTTTGGTCGTAGCGAGGCGCGACGCAGCAAAACGACGAAGACGTACAAAAACTGGTACGTCGAGGAGTTTTGCAAGGAGCAACAAAGCTACGGACAAAAAGGACGAGTGTGGTGTTCTTTGAAAACTAAACAATGCAACAAGAATCATGCACACATGATTCAAGCCAGATGATGGTACTGTTTT
>NZ_JAZTZI010000079.1:0-8389 GCF_045637405.1 Anaerovibrio sp. | reverse complement strand
GGAGATAATCTGGTGTTATCTCTTTACCGAAGACAATGAAAATTGCCTTCTAAAAATATTGGGAGGTAGTGACACTTTCCGTAGCCAAGTAGCGACAGTAAAGCATAGCATTCTGGCGACAGGGAGGCGTGTCAGTAACAGCTTTTTTGTTGCATCATATTTTTTTAGCTACAGTTAAAAATTAAAAGGTTTCTACGAGATTAAAGCCCTTGCCCAAAAGGAAGGTGGCAGTTTCCGGCTCATTGGTCTTGAATACGGCCACTGGATTTCCTGTAGAGCGGTCAAAGGAAATGTAGAGGTAACAGATATCAATATTTGCCCCATCCACGGCGGACAAAATCTTGTCAAGATACCCCGGTACATCCTCCATGGTTACTGCAATAACCTTGTCCAGACGACACTGGTACCCTGCTTCCTTCAAGGCCTGGATTGCCTCATCAGGTCTGTCCACAATAAGGCGGATAATACCAAATTCCGCACTATCATTGGCCAGCATGGTATAAATATTTATATGTGACTTGGCGAGAACAGAGGTAATCTTCACCAATCCCCCCTGTTTGTTTTCCGTGAAAAGAGAAATCTGTTGTAGCATACTTAAACCTCCTACTGAACGAGTCTCGTTTAACAAACTCTACCCATAACTATAACAAATATATGTAAAGTTGTAAACCTAAAACCGCCATATTAGTCATCTGTCTCCACAGGTGTTCTGCCCTCACGGAGCTTATCCAGCTCGATACCAGGCAGGGTAAAGCCTCTGCCCAGCACCTCATTGGCGGATACAATCAGCATAAAGGCCGCTCTGTCCACCGTATTTACAATGGCTTTTATCTTGGCAATTTGAGTAGTTTTCACCACTACAAAGACGATATCCCGCTCAGAATTACTGTAAGCCCCCTGACCATGGATAAAGGTTACTCCCCTACCGACCTCGTAGATAATACCATCGGCAATTTCCCTGGACTTATTGGACACAATAAGAATGGCCTTTCTGTGGTTAATACCAGCAATAACCTTATCCGTTATATTGGCTGCCACGAACATGCCTATAAGTGTGAACATGGCCTGGGTAACACCAAAAAGGGCTCCCGCCACCACCATCAGCATACAGTTAAAGGAAAAAATTACCACGCCCATATCAAAGGAATAGTATTTCTTCACAATTGCACCAATAATATCAAAGCCTCCGGTACTGGCATTATTTCTAAAGACAATACCATAGCCGATACCACATAACACACCGCCAAAAATCGCCGACAGCATGTGGTCAGGCACCAGATGATAATCATTCATAAATTTTGTAAGGTCCAGACAGAAGGAAAACACCATGGTCCCCACAAAAACATCCATAAGATAGCGTTTCCCCAAGAAAAAATAGGCAGCTATCAACAGTGGAATGTTATATAGAAGGGACTGTATACCTAAAGGGAAACCAAAGGAGAACAGCATAATCATGGAAATACCCGTAACGCCTCCTGTCAAAAGGTGCGCCGGCACATAACAGGCATTGATGCCCACACTGGCTATAAAACAGCCCAAAACAATCAAAGCGTACTTCAAAATATTTCTCTTTACATGATACTTTCTCATAAAGTTTTTCATGCGTAAAAAAGCCTCCCAAGGAATCCCGTATTAAAGTTTAGAAATTATAGCTGCAGCTCAGTACATAGGTCCGTCCATCCATTGGATAGCCATAGATTTCGCTGTAGTTTTTGTCAAATAAATTATACACCGTCAGATTGGCGCTTGTCTGCTTATTAAATTCTTTTGTAATGGAAAGATTATGCACAACATAACCACCCAAATCAGCAATTCTTGTCTCAGCCGGAGCTGCTGCCGGATAGCCGTACATAGCCCGCTGATTCCCGATGTAATGCATATCGTACTGGAAAGACCAGCTGTCCCGATGGAATTTGTAGCCCAGGGAAAGCATGTGACGCGGACGATAATCCAACTGATCCGGTAACCCGGCATGGTCATAGTTCTTGGCCCCATCCTTGGATGTATGCTGATTTGTATAATTCAGATACACAGAGGAATAATCATCAAATTTGTAATTGTTTTCCCACTCAAAGCCCCAAATCTTTACGCCATTAAGCATATACACATTAAATGGTCTGGTGTGCAGGAAATTAATAAAGGAGCTGAAATTCTGATAGAACAGGGATACCTTGCTATCATACTTGTCACTGAAGGTATGGGCCACCGACAAATCATAGCCCCAGCCCTTTTCCGGTGCCAGCTCGCCATTTTTGTTATTGCCCATTAAGTCCTGATAATACCAGTAGAACTCTGCCATAGAAGGGCTGCGCCAGATGCGGTTAATGGAGAGACTGGTGGTGGTTTTTTCATCATGCTTTAGTGTAGCAGTAAGCTTTGGAGAAAGACCTCTGTCATCATAGGACTTTATCTTTGTCGCTCTTGGGTCGTCCCGGTCTGCTCTCATAACATCATACCGCAGGCCATATTCCAGAGTCCACCGCTTATCCATGGTCCAAGTATCCCCCACATAAAGACCCCATACATCCGCCTTTTGGGATGGATAAAGCTCAGAGGCTGTTCCCGGCTTTACACCGTTGTACCAGCCATATCCATACCGCATACGGGTATACTCGCCGCCAAAGGCCAGCTCATGCTTATCATCCAGCACCTGAGTCCCCCGATAAATATAACCAAAGGATTTATCACTGGAATTATGACGGTCATAGGACACCGCCCCATTGACCACCTTCAGCTCATTGAGGTCTTCGTTATTCTTCCAGTAGGTAAGTAGGTCACTGCCGCTATCCCGCTTGGACTCATAGGAAATATCAAAGCGGTTTCCTGTAGCAACTGTCCGGCTACCATCCCCCGGCAATGCTCCAAAGGCCTGATCATTACCATAGGCATCACCAAATAATGTAGTCGGATAATAGGAGTTGTAGCCTGGTGTCCCCGGAATATTCTGCACTACCCGCCCTACATGGGTGCGGTTATGGAGGAAATTCACCTTGATGCTGTCTGTCTTACTTAAATGATAGGCCAAATTCAACCCGAACAGCTTATTGCCATAGTCCGCATTTCTCAGGTAGCCATCGTTGGACTCAAACAGATAATTAATTCCATAGTCCAGTTGTCCGGCTGACCCTTTATAATAAATGGAGGTCTGCCGCAGACGATTACTTCCTATAGAAAACTTAATCTGTCCTCCATTGGTATGCTTGGTAATAATGTTAATTACACCGCCATCGGTCTGGCCATACTTAAAGGACTTTGCGCCCTTGATAATCTCGATTTTCTCTATCATATCCATTGGCATGGCATCCCAGCTGAAATAGCTGCCACCCATTACACCGGAATTTTTCTGGGGAACACCATCCACCAGTACAAGGAAACGACGGCTATCATGGCCACGGAGCTTTACACTCTGGTCCTCGGCACCTCCCACTGGCTTTTCCTGAATCTGAATACCAGCAGTACCACGAAGGAGCTCAGGCACTGACTTAACCTCGCCCTTATAATCCTTCAAATCAATAGTAGTATCCACCTCATTAGCTGCCAGCTGATCGCCGTATACCACTACATGCTCATCACCGTAACTAGCTACCTCAGCCGCAAAAGCACTGCCGGTAACCAGACTAAGGCACAACAACCCACTTAAAATCTTCCACTTACTCATTTCCTTGCTCCTTTAATTTAAAAACTTTCTAAAAAATAATTATTTCCTATTTAAATAACTCATGATGTGAAAAGGCCATTTTCAACTGCTTCACAATAAACGGAATCAACAGAAGCTGTAACAAAATGCCCGGAGCTCCTGTAACAATACCACCCCACACATAAGCAATTGGCTCTGCCTTAATCTGCAGCATCTCCCCAAATAACAGCAATACCAATATAATCATAGCTCGACCGCAGATAATTGCCCCCAGCATGGCCAGCCAAGGGTTCAGCCTACGGCTCAAAAGTCCGGAAACCAGGCCGTACACTCCCAGTTCTGCCACCATCATTGGCAGCATAGGCATCAAAGGGGGCATCCCCGTCAAAAAGCTACTGATAACCGGCGTAGCCACACCCACAATAAGTCCATATACAGGGCCTAAAATCAGGCCACCCAAAAACACGGGAATATGCATGGGAGATAAAATCCTGGTCACGGGGCCAAAAGCATGAAAAGCTATGGGCAAAAGTATACCCAAAGCCACAAAAAATCCCGCAAACACCGTCTTTTTCGTACTCATAATAACTCCTTTAATTTACTAGCCAACATTTAACCTATCGAAATAGTATAGTTTTATTTTGTCCGATAATAATATCCAAATACGTTTTTATTTTGCCATTAAACGCCCCTATATAGCAAGCAATATATTATCTTTTTCGTAAGAATTATACTACAGCTTCTATTTTTTACAGCTGTTGCCTTCCATCAGCAATGTTATTTTTCAACGCTATCTCACGTCAAATTTGACATTGAACGCATAATTATATCCACATCACTACTTTCTAATTCCTGAATAATATGCAGATATGTTTTCTGCGTAGTTGTCATACTAGCGTGTCCAAGCCTTCTAGCCACACTGGCAATAGATACTCCTGCAAACAACAAAAGAGAGGCATGCGTATGTCGCAAACCATGAATGGAAATAACTGGCAAATTTAACTTTTTGCAATACCGCTCCAACAATCCATTAACTGTAGAATTATATACTGGTGTATATGTGTCTTCCTTTTTTATAAATATCGGTTCATCTTCTGGTAAATCCTTTGTTAGTGCTGAAAACTGCATTACAGTCTGCCAATCAATCTGGATTTTTCTCACAGAAGATTTATTCTTTGTAGGCATATAGCCACCATTGCCCTTATAATTCCATGTCTTATTTATAGATAAAACCTGATGGGCAAAATCAAAATCTTTTGGAGTTAGGGCTAATGCCTCGGAAAACCGCATCCCTGTTTTAGCTACCAGCAATATAAACCAATCCCAATTTACACCTTTATCTAAAAGTAAATTTTTTAATAAAGTATGCAATTCAAACTGATTGAGATACTTTATCTTTTTCTCTGCGGGTGTCTTGCCTTTAATAATAACCTTTCGCGTTGGATCTCGCACTATCAGGCCTTCATCTACCGCATCAAGAACTGCTCCCTTTAGTTGATGATGAAAATCCATCACGGTTTGACGCTCATGCATTTTCGCATAATCATTTATTAGCTGCTGATAGGTTATGCGGGTTACATCCTTTAATTGCAAATGTGGCATTAATGTTCTTACCCAACTCAATGTTGAATAATACTTTGACAAGGTAACATCCCGTATAGCTCCCTCCTTATAAACTCGTATCCACTGCTCATAATATTCAACAAACAAATCATGTTGCGTAAATTCACTCAGCATAATAAAACCTCCTCGTATTCAACTATGCTGATGAAAGACTACAGCCTAACTTTATTTATCATCTGGCAAATCTTTTCCACCCGAAATTAAAAAATTACGCAACATAATATCTGCTTTACGCATTACATCTTTCTTCCTTATTTCCTGCCCAAGAATATTAGTGAAATAATGGCTTGCTTGTTCCATGACAATACTATTTTTTAATGCGGTGAAACGTCCATAATCATCTATGTTTTCTTCTGTAACCTCTGTTGTTAAAAAATTTGACAATAAAGCTTCATCGCAACCCAAATACTCGACCATCTTTTTTATTTTATTGTCTTGTACCCTTGTACCATATTGATTGATATAGTCCTGCAAAGACCAATCTTCATGTATTTCTGCATCACCACTCTTCACATCTCCCAGGAATAAATTAGCTAATTTTTGATCTTCTTGAGACAAAAACGCAAATGACTTATGAAGCTGTGCTAAAGTTTCCTCCTGAACATCTTCTGAAACATTAGGATTGTGAAGCTGCTTCAACCATTTTACGAAATGAGAATTCATATATTTATAATCAATTACTCCTGTTTCCTGTTCTACTAAGTAAGTATCTATTAGGAAAGTTACCTCCTCCGGTTTTCCGCCACCACCATTTGGCTTACGAAGCTCCTTATAACGCTGAACTAATATATCATAATCCGTCTTAGTAAACTCTACCTTGATAGTCTTTTTTATACTATCATCCAAAGGATTTTTATCGCCATACTCATTTGTTTCCCACTTAAATCCCTGTATTCGTGCTGCCTGATAATAGGTAGAAAACTCACGAAATAACTTAGCAAATTTTGCTCTAGCAGGAATTCCCTCCGGCAATTTATCCATATCAGGTATACCAGCTTTCACAAACAGTGCTTTTATTTCATGATATCGGTCATTCATATGAATAACATTGTCAGCCAGCCTATCAGCAAACAATCCCAAAGGGCGATCACCAGAATATAGCTTAACAGCTTCACCTATATTTTTATACATAGTATGAGGCATACGGTAGTAGTAAATCCGCCCAAAAGGCTTTTCATTAATATCAAAGAGACGATTCGTACGGGAAAAAGCCTGTATAAGATCCTGATTTTTTAACACCTTATCCAGATATAAGCGATTGACCCATTTAGAATCAAATCCAGTCAACATCTGATTGACTACAATCAACAAATCAAGCTGTTCTTCTGGTTTTAAATCAATGTTTTTGTAAGGAACTTTATGGGCTAACCGTGCCGCCACATCCTTCTTGAAATTAGCATAACCAGTTATGTCAAAATAAACATTAAAGGTTTTCTGATAATCCTCCAACATTTCCTTAATACCGTCTTCTTTTTCTATAGACTTTCCCTTATTATCAATGGTAGGGTCGAATAGACAAGTAATATTTATATCAGGTGCCTGTTCCTTAAATTTCCGATAATATTGGATTGCTTCCGGTATACTGCTGGTTGCAAAAATACCATGAAATTTTCTATTGTGACTAACAGTAACAAAATCCTCCATTATATGCGCTACTACAGCATTTTCGAACTCGTCTTTCTCATATTGTCCTCTTGGAACATAATCCTCTATACCTTTTATATATTTTCCATCATCTTTAACATAACCAGCCATAGGAACCATATGACTATCCATGAAATAATAATATACTTCGGCTTTTTCTGGATCTTTCACCGCTTCATCTACAGACTTTGCATTTGCCTCATGCAGTGCCACCTGCTGGCGTAATTTTTTATCTTCATATACCTTTACCAATACAGGGTCAAAGCCCAAAACATTCTTATCCCTAATACCATCAGCAATAGTATACCGGTGCAGTTCATTACCAAAAATATCCGAAGTGGTACTATTAGCCTTTTGATTTTCTTCAAGTACTGGAGTACCACTAAATCCAAAGAATAACGCATTAGGAAAGACTTCCTTGGCGGTATTCATCATCTCGCCAAAAACATTTCTATGACACTCATCCACTATAAATACCAAACGCAAAGACTGAATTTTCGCAATTTCCTTGCTACGCTTTGCAAGTATATCGCTATCTTCTTTTAAGGTGCCCATCTTCTGCATTGATGAAACAATCAGGGAATCATTTGGATTGTCACTTGCCAGTTTTGTTATAAGAGTCATAGTATCTTCTGTATCCTGTACCTCCGTGCTGTCCCCTGCAAAGGCCCGATATAGTCTTAACGATTGGGTACTGAGTTCAATACGGTCAAGCAAAAAAATAACCTTATCTGCAAAACCACAATCCACAATAAGCTGAGCAGCCTTAAAAGATGTCATAGTTTTACCTGAGCCAGTGGTATGCCATATATATCCACCTCGCTGATTATTCTCCTGCCAATCATGTTCCTGTACACAATTTAAAATCTGCTCCGTAGCATACTGCTGATAGCTTCGCATTACCTTTAAAACACCATCCATAGAATCAGCAATAGTATAAAAACCAATTAGCCGATGTGCCTCTGGAATTGATATGAGTTGACCAGCTATTTTTTGCCAGTCATTGATAGGTTCATTATTAAAATCTGCCCAATGAAAATAAAAATCTGAATTAAATTTTCCATCTGGTCCTGGATTAGTGTAATATAGTGTTTCTTCAGGTTCCATAGCAACAAATATTTGCACCAAGGAAAAGAAGCCAGTAAATATCCCTTCATGAGCATATTTCTTTATCTGATAACAAGCTTCACCTACTGATATGCCTGAGCGTTTCAATTCTACATGGAATAGCGGCATACCATTGATAAGGAGCATCAAATCTCCTCGCCTGTCTGGCAAAATATCATCCCGCCTAGTAAACATTGGTTGCCTGGCAATTTGATAACAAGTTTGCCCGGCAGCAATTTCCATTGGATCATAAACCTTTAAACTTACTTCCTTGCCAAAATGTAACTCGTCATCTGGGTTTGTCCGTCTTATTTTTACAAATTTCCCATTAACAAAATTATAAATTTCTAAAGGGGTTTTACAAGTCGGATCGTAGCC
>NZ_JAZTZI010000078.1:0-1336 GCF_045637405.1 Anaerovibrio sp. | reverse complement strand
GTTTGAGCGTATTGAGGAAAAACGTAATCGTAATGGCGAGGGTACCGGCTTAGGCATGACCATCACCAAGAATCTTCTGGATATGATGGGAAGCTCCCTGCAGGTGGAAAGCACCTATGGCGTTGGTACCACCTTCTTCTTCGATCTGCGGCAGAAGGTTGTCAAATGGGAGCCATTAGGAGACTACAGAACATCGGTTCATGTGCTTTTAAAGGAGCATAAAAAATACAAGGAGAAGTTCACGGCTCCAGAGGCTACAGTACTGGTGGTGGACGATAATCCGATGAATCTGATGGTATTCAAAAGTCTTTTAAAACGTACCAAGATAATCATCGAAACGGCCAACAGTGGAGATGAGGCACTTGCCATGGCCCAAAGCAAAATGTATGACATGATTTTCCTGGATCACATGATGCCGGGTAAAGATGGTATCGAAACCTTGCATGAACTGCGGGCACAAACAGATGGACCAAACGAGGCCACAGTTACAGTATGCCTTACCGCCAATGCCATATCCGGAGCCAGGGAACAGTATCTATCTGCTGGTTTTAATAATTATCTTACCAAGCCGATTCATCCTGGTAAGCTGGAGGATATGTTAATGACCTATCTGCCAGGGGACAAAATCCATATTTCCGGGGAAGATGATATCAACGATGATGAAGAGGAGCAGGGGGATATTCCAGCAATACTAGCTCCACTACAAGGACAGGAATGGATCGACCTGGCCAAGGGTATCAGCAACAGTGGAGACACGGAGGCTTATTTACCACTACTGAAGATTTTCTATGAATCCCTGGATGAGGATGCAGCATTGCTCGATGGTTTCTACGCCGATGGGAATTTCAAGGACTATACTATACAGGTACATGCAATGAAAAGTTCTGTCCGGCTGATTGGAGCAACAGCCCTTGCTGAAGAAGCACAATTGCTGGAAAACGCCGGCAAAGCAGGGGATATAGATTATATAAATCAGCATCATGAAGGATTTATTACTACTTACAGGAGCTTTAAGGAACCATTGTCCCAACTGTTCGGTAATGATGAATTAGAAGAAGTTGATGATAATGAGGAAATGCCGGAAGCAGACAGCGAGCTGATGGACACAGTATTTGAAGGCATTAAGGAAGCGGCTGAAGCCAATGATTCTGATGGCATAATGGAAATATTTGCGGAAATAGAAGGTTATCGTATTCCAGACGCAGATGCTGAGCTTTACCATAATCTACAGATGTCCACCGAAAAATCGGATTTTGATGCTATCATATCGCTGCTATCAAACAGATAATATTCTCAAATATTAAAGGATTTTGATATTTTGTTATCGAAATTTAAT
>NZ_JAZTZI010000077.1:0-1810 GCF_045637405.1 Anaerovibrio sp. | reverse complement strand
CGATGAAGGTGCATCTGGACATTTTGAAGAAGGTGCAGACAGCACTGGCTGAGGAACAACGGCTTTGCTGAAAAAGCAGGGTATCATTTTAAAACTGATTTTGCTTTCGCGTTATAACAATATTGTTATACAAAAAACATCAAATGGTCTAAAAATCGACCACTTTTTGAAAAAATCGACCACTTTTTGCAGAGTTGTTGAATTTTGGGAATTTTCGTGCTATTTTTTATTCTAAGAAAGTATGTGTGCCTCGGGGCACTGTATATATGCATGGAGGGAATGAAAAATGGAAACATGGAAGTATGATAGTCCACTAGGGGGGGACATCAGCAATCGTACAGTCACTAAGGGCAGGGGCTGGAAAGGTTTAAAGGGACAGGCTGCTTTGGCTCTGGCTGTTTCCCTGTGGATAGGGAGCAGTGGGATGGCATGGGCAGATGCAGAGAATAAGACTATTACTGTCAACGGTGGCACGGACAAATTTGTTTATAACGGGATTATGAGCGATATAAGCCCGTGGACGTCCAGGCCTACTGGGGAAAAAACATTATTTAATACAATTATTAATGGCGGCACATTGACACAAAGAGTTTTGGGCGGATTTAGCTATGACGAGGATGCTAACAATAATACATTGGCGGCAGTAAGAGCCACCATAAAAAACGATGTTTACGGGGGCTATAGCCATGATAAAAACGCCGACAACAATACTGTCACCCTGACAGATGTTACCGTTACAAGCGACAATAGAGTTATTGGTGGCAGTAGCTATCAAGGAGATGCGAACGGCAATACCGTTATTCTGGTAAGAAGCACTGCAGATAAGGTTTATGGCGGTTCAAGAAACTCAGGTCATTATGCAATTAATAATACTGTGTCCCTTACTGACAGTAAGGTTTATGAGGTGGGTGGCAGCTATTCAAATTATGGAGAGGCGCGAGAAAAAACTATTTCCGGCAACAAATTGGAGCTTTCCGGCGCCAATACCGTGACTAACGCAATTTATAATATGGAAACCGTAAAGCTGAAAGATGCAGTCTGGAATACATCAAAACCAATGCTTACAGTAACTGTGGGAAGAGATGCTGTTTCAGGGCATATATTTGCCAACAACGACAACAGCAAGACAAGTATTGACACTTCTGGGCTGAAATTCACCAACGCCGCTGCCATAGAAAAGAATGCCGCCATGAATCTGATAACAGCTCCCTTTGCAATGGAAGCTGATTTGGCTGGCGGGTCGGCGTCCCATACGCAAAACTACACGGACAGTGTTATTGTCTCAGGGCTGACGGCAAACGGAATACTGCAAGGCAGTCTGGCATTCAATGGGGCTAAGACGGCCCTGACATACACCGCCACATCAAATGTGGTAAATAAGCTGACCTTTGGGAATGTGGAGTGGAAGGACACAGGTGCCTTGTACACCCGTCACGATACCATTACCTTTAACAGTCCTGATGTGGACACTACCAATATTAATTTTACAAATATCAGGTCTTTGGCAGCCAATAAAACAATGACACTGATTTCCAATTTTGGCGAAAACATTGGCACAATCACAGGCACCAAGTACAAGGTGGGTTCCACTCTTGAGGGTGAGGGCAAGGCTTCACTGATGGGAGAAGATTTGATTTTCACTGCTGAGACTGGGGTTGAGTCCCTGACTGTCCAGGAGCAGACACATAATGCAGTTATGGGAGCTGAAGTAGGTATGGCAGCTCTCTCTGCCGGTAATGATTTCGTAGGTGCAGCTACTGAGGGCCTTTCTATGGCAGGAAATACAGGCACTGACGGTATGGCCACCTAT
>NZ_JAZTZI010000076.1:0-1254 GCF_045637405.1 Anaerovibrio sp. | reverse complement strand
ACTACGGTAAAGGGCAACCGTATCACTGTGGATTTTCGCCCAGCCCTGGAAAAGGGCGAATTAGCCAATACCTACATTCATGGGCACAGATTGCTGGATATGTTCAGCATTGAATCGGCTACACCGCATGAGGGATATATTACCTTCAAGACGAATTTGGATTTACCGGATGATATTAAACAGATGATTATAAATGCAGTGCGTAGATAATAGGCGATAATATAATGAAAAAAATTATTTTTTTATTGATGTGTCTCCTGTGTCTTATGGTGTCAGTTGAGGCTTTTGCTGCGTCCAAGAGTCATACCGGAGATAAGGCGGAATTATATAATAATGGTATTGCCAAGGGGAAGATAATTTTTATTCCCCACGATAATCGGCCAGTGTCAGATGAGATGACGGCTGATACTATTAGAAAGCTGTGCTATCAAGTGGTGGTCCCTCCTGAAGATTTGTTGGGTAATCGGGAAAATATGGGGGACTCAGATAAGCTGTGGGAATGGCTGGAGGAAAACTCCACTGTTTATCGTAAGCCCACCAAGGCAGAAATAAAGGCCAATAAATCCAAAGCTCCGGTTAGAGATGTTGATCCGGAAATAAGGGCTATGGTCATTTCCGCTGATAGTATGATTTATGGCAGTTTAGTTGGTTCCAGAAAGCATAAGTATTCGGAAAGCAAGTTAAAGCCCCGGGTGGAAAGATTTGCCAAATACAAGAAAGCTTATCCCAAAGCCAAGCTTTATGTATTTTCTTCCATTATGCGGACTCCGGCCTCGGGGGAACACTCCGGTACGGAAGAACCGGACTACTATAAGCAATATGGCTTGGATATATTCCGGTATTCGGTTTTGGCCGATAAGGCTGATGTAAAACAACTGACTAAGTCTGAGGAAAAGGAAAAGGCCTTTTTACAGGAGCTTATCCCGGAAGAATATGTTAAAGACTGGTTCGGTCGGCGGGAAAAGAATTTCAAGATAAATCAGGAACTATTGAAGTTAGCCAAGGACAATGTCTTTGAATGTCTGGCCTTAGGCAGGGATGATAATGCTGCCTGGTCCCAGACCCATATGGAAAGCCGACATCTTAAAGAGTTTACCCAAAAGTTAGGGGCAACTAAAGTACATAATTTGGCGGGAATAGATGAGGTAGGCATGTTGATGCTGACCCGGGCGGTAAATGATATAAAAAGCAAGTATCCGGTGGTATCGGCCCAGTATAATTGGGGTAATGGCACTACTACGATCCCGGCCTATT
>NZ_JAZTZI010000075.1:0-3959 GCF_045637405.1 Anaerovibrio sp. | reverse complement strand
ATATGGCAAAAAGTATTAGTAGGTTCTGTGTATTTTAAAAGGCTCGCCTGTTACGGACGAGCCTTTTATTATACGTAAAATAACAATATTTTAACTTTATTTCAGCTATATATTAACATTATTTTAATTGTATTTTATAATCCATTACTTTCACAATAATCCATAAGGGCAGCAGTTATTATTGTATTCATACTCATACTCTTTTTCTCTGCCAATGCTTCCAGACGGCCTTTTAATTCCTCCGTCATATAAACGGATAATCTGGAATCTTTTTTTATGGCCTTGGTAGGTCGTCCACGTCTTTTAGGAGTCACATTATTTTCTGATACATTTTGGTCATGTATTTTTTCTTCATTCATACCAGCAATCTGCTCTGCTGGTTCCACATTTTGTTCCTCCTCCTGCTGAAGTGGAACAATTGGCTTTGCTCTGCCGGTAAAATCCCCCAGAGCAGCTGCAGTATTATTAAGGTCTAATTTTTTTGCCATTATTTTCACCTCAATTTAACATTATTCTATCCTTAAATTAGTATTTTTTTAGCATTTATTAAAGTCTAATATATTGCTTTTTTAATCTTTTTTAAACAGCTCAATGACTTCATCGGTAAATGCCTCATAATCCTTGGCACCGTCAGATCTGGCATCCACATTAAACACATTGGTATGAAGGGCGGTACACTGATGGAATACTGTACGCTCCTTTATATGGGTTTTGAACACAATACTGTTGATCTGGGCTGCTGCCTGATGGAATACATCCACGGCAAACTTGTTTGCCTGAGTCCGGGGAACATCCCTTGTAATGAGAATACCGTCGATTTTCAGCCCCGGGTTATAATCAGCTGCACTCTGAATTGCAGAATACAAATCACCTAGACCGGTAACACTCCGCTGATCTGCATCACATACACCAATAACACGGTTGCAGGCCACCAGTGCCAAAAATACAATACCGGACATACTAGGAGCAGTATCGAGAACAACGAAGTCATATCCCTCTACCTTGGCCAGGGCCTTTTTTAGCAAGAAATCAGAACCCTTTTCCTCAAACTTGTTTCTCTGGTTTTCAATACGCTTATCAGCCCCCATGAAATCATAATATTCATTATGCTGTACAACATCCTCCAAAGGAGCACCCAAAATAAAATCAAAGGTTCCTGCTACAGTTCCAATAGCTTCTCCCCCGGAATCAGCTGTAAAATTTGCCTGGGGATCAAGATCTATGGCCAATACCTTATAACCTTTTCTTCCCAAGGCTGCACAAAAATTAATGGCAGAGGTGGTTTTTCCTGTACCACCCTTCTTGTTTGAAAACGCAATGATTTCCATTTATACACCTCATTTTGTAGTAATTAAACATTTATTTAATGTTAGATAAATGTTAATTTATAACTTTTATATTACTATAATACTGTTATATTAGTATTTTTTTTTAAATAAAGCAAGTCCCCCACGTTTATTAATTTCAAAAAAGAAACACACAGTTACCTCTCCCCTACCTTCTTATCCGAAGATTTCTGTTGATATCTGTGTGTTTTATATCTTTATATGTATTTAATATGTTTTTATAGTTTTTACCTGGAGGTAAATCCTTATATATCAAGGCTTCCAGCCATTATATACGACTGAAATGTATACTTTAGCTGATGTAATTGTATCATAAACCGTACCAAAATGTATCATATAGGTGATGGAATTGTATCTTATAGATGACCTTATTGTATTATTACATGACCAAATTGTATCATATATAACGTAATAAGAACGGAAATTGAAGAATAAACTATACAATTAAGTCATGTATCTGTGGAAAAGTCAGTATTAATAAGGGCTGCAGACGATACTTTTATACAATTTGGTATGCTATAGCTTTTATCGATAAAGAAATTTTACATAGATGATACATTATGGTCATCTATTTTACTAAAAATTTATCTTCTATTCTCTGTCCTCCTATTAATAAAGTGTAGCATTATTTTAGCAGCCAGGTAAAACCGAGGTTTTTATTGTCATTTTCTGTCTAATATAGAGCTGGCTCACCCTGAAAAGACTGGCTGCAAGAATAAAAAAAGTAAAAAATGACCGGATTGTATCATATAATTATAGAAGAAAAATGATAAAAAAGAGTATAAATGACCTGATTGTAACAATAGGTTACTGAATTGTATCATAAGTTTAAAGTAAAACATTTAAAAAAGGATACAATTAGGTCATATATAGCCTATATATGACTGTATTGTATCATATATTTTGAAAATATGACCGAATTGTAACATAAATATCAATGTTTTAACCCTAAAGTTGTGATACAATCAAGTCATGTAATTAAATCTAAAGATACAATTCAGTCATCTATGTGAAATTTTGTTACATTTCAGTCCATATATGACCGAATTGTATCATAAGTTTTAGAAGGTTTTTATACAATGAGGTCATGTGTTAATGAAAAACAATGAAACGAAACCACACGAAAGCAGAAAACATAGGACTCTACAATACACGACTTAGATGTAACATTTTTCAAAAAAATATTAAAAAGTATTATACATTTTACTCATATAATGTTATAATGGTCGCGTAGATTGATACAATTAGGTCGTCTAATAATATTTTATAATAAAAGGTATAAAAGGATGGATACAAAACTTAGTAGTCATAAGCGAAGTACAAAGCAGATTATAATCCAGGCCAATACCCTGATTGAATCTGCCTCATTCTTTTCCAATTTAATGGAGGCCAGACTTTTTTATATGGCATTGGCCAGCTTGAGGCCCCAGCTAAAGGCTGGGGAGCCTACAGAAAATAAGGTGGTAAGCATTCCTTCCGTGGATGTCATCAAAATGTTTGGTGGCAACAATGTTTACTATTCACGTCTGAAGGGATTTTGCCGCAATCTTCAGGGCATTCAGGTGGAGCTGCAGGACAATGAGAAAAAGGGCAAGCTGGTATCTGTAGTGCCATTCCCTAAATTTGAATTTGATAAGGCTAAGGGTATGCTCTCCATAGAGCTGCACAAGGATTTTGCTCCTTATGTATTGGAACTTGCGGATAAGCCATATACCCAGATTGCCGCCAGCTCCATTTTTTCATTGAAATCAACCCATTCCATAAAGCTGTTGGAGCTTCTTTTGCAATACCAGGGGTTTGAGAAATTCAAAACTACCGGTGTGATTGAACGGGAATTCTCTTTGAAGGATTTGCGCTATTATATGGGTATTGAACCGGATAAATATCTGAACGTGTCAGTATTTATTCGATCCGTTATTAATTATTCTATAAATGATATAAACGATCATACCCCATATTTTATTGAATATGAAAAAATAAAGCCAAGCCGTACCATTACTGGCTTTAAGTTTTTCCTGAGAAAGCAGGAGGATGCGCCAAAACTTGAGGATAATCTCACTGTGGCGGAGGATGATCTGGTAGATGTTCTCTTAAAATATGGTATTGGTAAAATAGTGGCAAAACGCCTTATAAAGACCTATGATTCCAAGCGTATTAAGGAAAATGTTCAATATACCCTCACTCAACATGGGGTGAAGAATATTCCAGCCTATATGCGCAAAGCCATAGAGCAGGATTATGCTGGCAATGCCAGGAAGGCAGCCATGCAGTTTGACCTGTTTGAACAAAAAAAGATTGCAGACGACAATAGCGATAAGGCCTGTGAGGAATTTCTTATTTCCCGTGGCATTGGTGAAATGTCTCGGGATGTTATTATAGCCAAGGCCAAGGCCGGGGATATGGATGATGTGGTGGATAAATTATTGGGAGATATTGACAAGGCCCAGTTTATCCAATGCTATCAAAAGGGAGATTTTTCTTCCCTTATGTATGATGTTGATTCTATATATGACCAAAATGTATCAGAGTTTTCTGCAGCTCGGGAGAGCCTTGAGGCTGAAGTCGGAGGCCAAGCGGTCTTAGGAAGACAAAGTTGGTCTGCAACTCCTTGGC
>NZ_JAZTZI010000074.1:0-5369 GCF_045637405.1 Anaerovibrio sp. | reverse complement strand
ATTTCGTCCTTATTTGGGGCCATCAACATTATGTTCACACCAAAAGGCTTATCTGTTAAAGTCTTGGCCTTACGAATTTCATCACGAACATAATCAGTGGTACGTCCGCCACAGGATATAATACCAGCTCCCCCGGCATTTGATACAGCCGCAGCCATCTTGGCGTCAGAAATCCAGGCCATCCCCCCCTGAATAATTGGATACTTAATCCCCAAAACCTCACAAATACTCTTTGCCATGCTATTTTACCTCCACTTTTTTAAACATTATACTTCTTTATAATTCTACATATAATATAATATTCCTCTTTATTTGTATTAATCCTCTATTCCGATCTGCCGGACATCAACCAATCCAGCGCATAAATCTGGGTTATACCGTCATGGGACATCTTTGGTGCCAAATCCATAGTAATTAAAAACCGTTTATTGTAATCCTTTATTCTCTTTAATGGAGCCAGCTCGCGTTTTAATATAGAGCCATCATCATCTATAACCGTATATGCCACCTGATAATAACATGGCTCTCCGTT
Source organism: Anaerovibrio sp. (assembly GCF_045637405.1). Lineage (GTDB taxonomy): Bacteria > Bacillota > Negativicutes > Selenomonadales > Selenomonadaceae > Anaerovibrio. The sequence goes on along the minus strand of NZ_JAZTZI010000074.1, from coordinate 4,837 downwards.
TTGCACAGCAACAAAATCAACCTCTAAATTATCTACTTTACCGACGTATACTTCTCCCCAACGTCGCAGCAATTCCAGAAAAATCACGTTTTCCAATACACGCCCCAAGTCTGCCGGTTTATTACCTAAAACAGTCTTGCGCAGTCCTATATCAGCGGCGTAATACTTCCCACCAGTTTTTAAATATTCTTTTCCCTTTACATCATACCTATCCGCCCGATAAAACATATATGTATCGCAAAGTGAGCTTAGATACTTTTCAACTGTAGGAACACTTGTCTTAGCATTCATGGAAGTTAATGTGTCAGCTATTTTTTTTACAGAAACAGGATTGCCGATATTATCAAAAAGGAACCGGGTAATCTTCTTCAACAACTGCTGATCAGGCAATTTCCTCCTGGCTACAATATCCTTTAAAATGACCGTATCATATATTCCACTTAAATACTGTTTTACGTATATATCATCAGAAAGATTGGACACATAGGGAAATGAACCTTTGTCAATATAATCTCTGTATAATCGCTCTGGATTTTGATCTGGAAAAGCTGAAGCATACTCTACAAAAGATAAAGGATGCATTTTTATTTCTACATAACGTCCAGATAATAAAGTTGCCAATTCTCCTGACAACAGCTTTGAATTTGAACCTGTAATGTAGACATCACAATTTTCCTTCACAAATAGTGCATCTACTGCCCTTTCAAATCCGTCTACCTGCTGAACTTCATCTATAAAAATGTAGTTCATACCTGTAGGCTGCAATCTATCTACAAAATATTGAAGCAGCTGCCTAAAGTTCTCTATATCAATCCCTTCAACATCCTCCATGTTAAGCGATATGATATTTTCAGCCGGAGTGCCTGTATGCAGAAGTTCATCTCTGAATAACTTAAGCAACGTGGACTTACCACAACGCCTAATCCCTGTTACCACCTTTATTACATCGTGATTTTTCCAGCTATTTAATTGGTTAAGATAAAAGCTTCGTTGTATCATTCACAGCCCCCCTTTTAGATTAGTATATAAAAACTACATTTTCTTTTCAAGTTTTTAAATATTATATTTAAAAACTTGGTATACTATTCTATTTTTTAAATACATTATTAAAAAAGATGCCTCTCAAAAAGAAGCATCTCTATCAAATACTATATTGTTGAAATTTCTGTTAAATCGACGATACAACCGCCCCATGATAGACCTACACCAAAGCCCATCAACAAAACTTTGTGCAGCTTATCAGGAGCATTTTTTTGCATCATATCAGCCAATGCAATAGGGATGGAATTTGAAACAGTATTGCCATATTCCTGCACATCATTCCAATATGGTAACTTCTTTAACTTGCATATTTTTTGCAAACTTTTCAGCATAAAGTTATTGGCCTGATGAAAAACATAATAATCAATGTCTGTTCTGTCCAAATTATTAGCTGACAATATCTCATTCAGACAGGGCGGTACAACATCAAGAGCAAAATCCATAATCGCCCCGCCATCCATAAAGAGATTACGATTTGTCCTCTTATTATCATATCTATCGGTAACATTTTCAATTTCAGTGGTCTGATAAGGGTGCCTTGCTCCGCCAACCGGGACAATAAGGTTATTATAGCCGCTTCCATCAGTACCATACTTAAAGCCATATAATCCCTCTGAATCACTTTCTTTACCTACTACCAATGTAGCAGTTGCTGCATCACCAAATAAAGGCAATACTGCATGATCTTCTGGATTAATGTACTTACTATAGGTCTCTGCTGTCAATAACAATACATTTCGTGCCTGCCCTGATTTGATAAGTCCTTTAGCCAATCCAAGCCCATAAATATATCCTGTACATCCATGATTGTAATCCAAAGCACCACAATTATTGGATAATCCCAGTCTATCCTGAATAATGCAGGCAGTAGTTGGCAAATAATAATCTGGTGACTGACTGCAAAACAACAAGTAATCTATTTTTTCTTTAGATACACCTGCCAATAATTTTTTAGCGGCCTTAACCGCCATATCCGAGGATGTTTCATTTTCACCAACAACATGACGGTATTCTATACCTGTCTTGACCCGCAGACGTTCATTTATATTTGCCTCAACCTTTTCTGGCAAATAATAAGTAATCTTTCAATAAATGCTTTCAATGATTATCCCCTCACACATTTAGACAATCGATAATTGTCGTCATTACAGCTTTTTATAATGGTCAATTATACCCCCAAGGAGATAGCCACCATCCACCACAACATTTGTGCCAGTAATCCAACGAGCGCGATCACTTAACAGAAATAGTACCGTACCTGTCACATCTTCTGGTTCACCTATTCCCAATAAATGCCATTCATAAAATTTCTTATTCACCAGAGATCTTTCATCTTCTTTTCTTGTTAACTCTGTATTGACCCAGCCAGGACTTAACGTATTTATGCGGTTTCCTCTCATATAAATTTCTTTGGCAATAGAACGAACTGCACCCTGCATGCTCCATTAACGCCAATTGACCAACTTTAGAGCTATATGAGTCATAACATTGATTAAATGATTTCGGTGCAACATCATTGATAAATGAATATGCTAATATTGCTAATGCTTGCTCAACTTCTCCTAATAGACTCATTCCTGTCGAAAGAATAACATCCTTTCCCGTTCTTCCTGCTTCGAACAAAAGTTTAGCATTAGTAATTTCCCCAGAAGGTATTTTTATGGTATCAACACCACATTTTTTCGTCAGAAAGTGAAGACTTTCAATATCAAACGGTGTTGATAAAAACTCAATATTGTTATCCCTACAAGCCTTTATAACCCTTGCATGATCATCCCATGTAAATTCCAATTTTTTGCACATTTCAAGTTGTGATTCCATTTCACCAGTAGTCTTTTTCTGGTAATCTGCCTTCTGTGCATATTTACTAATCAATTTTTCAGTTAATCCAGTTTGAAACTTAACTACATCTGCTCCTGCTTTAGCAGCCTCTTCAACTAGCCTAATTGCTAAGTCAACACTGCCATTATGATTGACACCTGCCTCGGCTATTATCAATACCTGCTTCATATTTTCACCTGTTACCACCCAATAATACTAATTGTATTTAAATCTGATTAATCTACATTGTTTTCCATACTCTGTTCTACACCATCACACCACACATTACATATTGTAACATATTTTATAACATAATAGTTACTCTATATTTAAAAATCACTTATTTGGTTTTAAATATATTTTCATGTTTATTTTTTAATATATATAAAATATGTTTTTATAACATATGCAGAAACATTTATATATCATGTTTTTCAGTATAGAATATTCTAAAGAGGTGATGAACATGAGTAGTAAGCTGCTCATCACGAAGAAAATGCGCGGTGATGACGGTTACCGTGTGTTCTCGGTAAGATTAAAAACGGAGCTTTTAGACCAAGTAAATGCACTTGCAGACGATACAGGACGTACACGCAACGAACTGATAGGAATGTTGTTAGAGTTCGCACTTGAACACAGCGAAGTAGTAAATGACCGTTAAGGCGGCGTCTTAGATTGTCAACCTTATTAAAAAAACTAGCCAGCCCTTTACACAAGTTCGGGGCTGGCTAGTTTACTTATATTTAGCGGGTGGCATGGAGCGATTCCATGAATAAGCAAAGCTATAAATGTCACATCAATACGACATTTATAAGAGCATATATGATATGACTGACGGCTGCGAAGCCCGTCAATATTCTAACGAAGCAGATAATTTTGTGATGTGACACTAGCGGCGCGAATGAATGGAACACTCCATGCCAGGCCCCGCAAATGTTTCTGTAAAATAAAAAGAGATGCCTCCATTGGAAGCATCCCTTTATTATTTAATATGATTTACACCTCATCCGTCAACTGCGTTGACACCTTACGCATAGGGGAAGGCAAGCTATAGAAATATATTAGCCGATGATAACCATAGCCTCGCCTGCAGCAACAGTGGAGCCCTCGGATACGTTAACAGCCTTAACAGTACCATCGCAAGGAGCTGGAATCTCGTTCTGCATCTTCATAGCCTCGAGGATGATTACAGTGTCACCGGACTTAACAGCAGTGCCTTCGCCAGCAACAACCTTCAGGACCTTACCAGGCATTGGAGCTGCTACAGCAGTCTCACCAGCGCCAGCAGCTACAGCAGCCTTCTTAGCTGGAGCAGGAGCAGCAGCAGGAGCAGCCTTAGGAGCAGCAGGTGCAGCCTTAGGAGCAGCAGCCTTTGCAGGAGCTGCGCCCTTTACTTCCTCAACCTCAACCTCATAAGCGGTACCATTAACTTTGATATTGAACTTTTTCATTTATTCTTTCCTCCAAATATAAGTATTTCTTCTAAATTAAAGTGGAATGTTGCCGTGCTTCTTGGCAGGCATAGCCTCACGCTTGCAAGCGCAAGCATTCAGTGCAGTGATGATACGAGGACGGGTCTCGATAGGCTCAATAACCATATCAGCATAACCGCGCTCAGCAGCCTTGTAAGGAGTTGCGAACTCATCAACATAATCCTGGGTGTGCTGAGCCTTAACATCTGGCTCATCACGCTTAAAGATAATGTTAGCAGCACCTGCAGGACCCATAACTGCGATTTCGGAGGTAGGCCAAGCCATAACCTGGTCTGCGCCCAGCTCGCGGCAGCACATAGCGATGTAGGAACCGCCATAGGCCTTACGCGTGATGACCGTGACCTTAGGAACCGTAGCCTCGCTGTATGCATAGAGCATCTTCGCGCCATGACGGATGATACCGTTGTGCTCCTGATCGACACCTGGCAGGAAGCCCGGTACATCGACGAGGTTGACGAGCGGGATATTGAAGGCATCACAGA
>NZ_JAZTZI010000073.1:0-25544 GCF_045637405.1 Anaerovibrio sp. | reverse complement strand
GCAGAAAGTGAAGACACTACCTTCACTAACCGTATGGATGCAGCTCAAGCTGCAAATGTTTCCAATGTTCAGACCCAGACCGCTGATAACACAGCTCAGCTTCCGGGTCAGCAGAACGTGAGCCAGACCAGAGCGGATTATCAGATCAATCAGCAGATTGTGGAGCAGGCCAGACTTCTCCGTAATGCTGAAAACACCGAAATGGTAATCAAGCTGAATCCAAGACATCTTGGTGATTTGACTCTAAAGGTTGCTGTAAACAGCAATGGCGGCGTAACTGCCACCTTCCACACCGACAACGCCCAAGTTAGGGCAATGCTTGAAACCTCAATGATTCAGCTACAGAAGGAGCTGAACGAGCAGGGTATCAAGGTTGACAGTGTAGAGGTACAGACCGGCCTTTCCGATGGACAGCTCCCAGAGGGACAGAGCCAAGGGTATTATCAACAGCAGCAGGAACAGCAGAATGTCAGAAGCCAGCAGATTGATCTGAAGGATTTTGAGGATGATGTGGAGAATCTTGCAGCAGAACCGGTAAATAAGGCCACCGAGGTTATTCGCGACAGTGAAGGCAACAAGATTTCCGATGGCGTTGATTACGCAGTATAAAATTTCAGAAAGGAGAGATATATATGGCAAATTCATTAAATACCATTACCGTGGATGGCAAGACCTATGATCTGGAAACCTACAAGACCACCCAGGGAGTGAAGGCCTCCGAGGTTGGTAAGAAGAACGAGCTGGACAAGGATGCATTCCTTTCCCTGCTGGTAACCCAGATGCAGTATCAGGATCCCCTTTCTCCAATGGACAATACCGAATATTTGGCACAGCTGGCCCAGTATTCTTCCTTGGAGCAGATGACCAACGTAGCATCCAAGCTGGGTGATGTTTATACTCTTGTGGAAAACATCGACTCCTCCGTATTGGTGGGACAGCTTAGCAGCATGATTGGCAAGGAAATTCAGTGGACCTCAAGTGATGGTAAAACCTTCTACGAAGGCACTGTATCCGGTGTAAGCGTTACTGACGGCCAGACCTCTGTTATTGCAACAATGAAGGCACCTGATGGTACCGATTTGTCCACTAAGGTGGAGATTGCAAATATCACCCGTGTCGGCAAGGGCGTATAATAGTTTAGGAGGCAGAATATGAGTGACCCACGAATTTATTTTCCGTCACAACCCATTTTGCCCGTGGAAAATTCCAGTCTTAACAGTCGCCGAACTACTGCTGCTCAAGCAGTAAACAAGGGAGCATCTTTTGCAAGTTTGTTAAAGGAAAGCTCTAACAAGGTGATGTTTTCAAATCACGCAATTCAGCGGTTGCAGGACCGTAATCTGAATTTCAGTGAGGAAGACCTTGCAAAGTTGGATGACACCGTGGCCAGGATGGCTGAAAAGGGCGCTAAGGAATCCGTTATCTATATGAACGATACCGCTTTAGTCGTCAGTGTCGCCAACAGGACTGTAATTACCGCCATGGATGGATCAAGTGCAAAGGAAAACATTTTTACGAATATTGACAGTGCGGCCATATTATAAGCTTGGACCTAAATGGAGAGCTTAAAGGACGGAATGACAGATGTCCTTTATTACACAGCCGCATCAGACAAAGAAAAGGAGATTGATTCATTATGATGCGTTCACTTTTTTCCGGCGTTTCCGGTCTTAAAAATCATCAGACCCGTATGGATGTTATTGGTAACAATATTTCCAACGTAAACACCACTGGTTTTAAATCCTCCCGTGTAAACTTTGAGGATTCCCTTAGCCAGACCCTTACCGCTGCTTCTGCTGCCAGTGATACCACTGGTGGTACCAACCCAAAGCAGATTGGTCTTGGCTCCAAGATTTCTGCAATTGATGTAAACTTTAAGGATGGTTCTGTACAGAGCACAGGTATTAACACTGACCTGTGCCTTTCCGGTAATGCGCTCTTTGTAGTAAAGCAGGGCAACCAGACCTTCTATACCCGTAATGGTGCCTTTAGCTTCGATGCTGAAGGTAATCTGGTAAATGCAGAGGGCCTTTATGTTCAGGGCTATATGAACGCTTCTGAAACTGAGCATAATTCCATTAATACCAATGGTGCCACTTCCTCCATTCAGATTCGTGCTGGTAAGACCATGCCATCTTCGGAAACGAAGAAAGTTAATTATGTTAATAATCTAAATGCTACGGCACCAACAATTACTGGAATTACGGCTACTGATTCTAATGGTAATCCTGTTACTGTAGATTTAACTAAGCCAGTTGTTGTAAATGGTACCGATATAATGGCAGCAGTGCTTACAATGTCTGATGGCACGACTCAGACTGTTACATCTGGTACATACAATTTTGGCAACAGCATTCCATTATCAACTACTATTAAGGTATATGATTCTTTAGGAACAGCTCATATTGTTCCAGTAACGTTAGAGAAAAGTGGTAAAAACGAGTGGACAGCAAATAGCGCTGTTCCGACTGTTACAAAAGTTACTTATATGGATGGTACTGATGAAAAAGAGGTAACAAGTTACCCTGTGGATGTTAGTACTTTAAATTCTCCTAAAGTTTACTTTTCAAATGGTAAATCTTACGATGTTGCGAAGGGCACCTTTAATAAAGATGATGCGTTGATCAAGGAAGACGACGGAACATTTACAAATGTAGTTCTTAATGCATCTGATCCGATAGTGTTCAAAGAAACAGGTGCATTTAAATCTGGTTCTGCTTCGTTGACTGTGGCCCCAAGTAATGGAGCCTCATCAAATACTATAGCAGTTTCATTCAATAATTTGACTCAGTATGCTAACTCCAGCACCGTAAATGCTGAGGCTGATGGCTATGCTTCTGGTACTCTTGATACTGTAACCATTGATGAGTCTGGTACCGTTGTTGGTACCTACACCAATGGCGTACTCCGTAAGGAGGCTCAGATTGCAGTTGCTCAGTTCACTAATGCTCCAGGTCTTACCAAGAAGGGCAATTCCCTCTATGTTGAGTCAAATAACTCCGGTACTCCAAATATTGGTACTGCAGCTGGCTTTGGTGCCACCATTACTGCATCTGCACTGGAAATGTCCAATGTAGACGTGGCTGAAGAATTCAGTAACATGATTATCACCCAGCGTGGTTTCCAGTCCAACTCCAAGATTATTACCGTATCCGACGAGATGCTGGAGAATCTCATCAACATGAAGAGATAATAAATAGGTCTTAGTAATTAGGACTTTAAAAGGGTTTTTCAAATATTTATTGGCAGGTGCTTCCTGCACCTGCCAATAAGTATTACAATGTTCTAAGGGGGAGCTTATTATGATTAAGCTTACAAAATTTAATTCCGAGAAAAAACAAAAGGCAGAATTTGTATTAAATGCAGAAATAATTGAAACAATAGAGGAAACACCAGATACTGTTATTACCCTCACCAACGGTAAGAAGATTATCGTGGAAGAGTCAATGGAAGATGTTGTTCGTCAGGTGGTAAAGTATAAGAGGGCCTGGTTCAAATAAATAGTTGTATTTTGCTATAGAATTGGTAAAATATTAATATTGAATATATTTTGATGAGAAAGGATTCTCGTCAATGGTATAGATAAAAAATGAAGGAGTGACATAGAATGGCTGATGAAGAAAAGATCGAGGAACCGGCTCCTGAAGCAGGTGGCAAAAGTAAGAAATTTCCTATCATTATTGTAGTAGTTCTTATTCTTTTTGGCTTGATACTGGCCGGCGGTATTTCCTTTTTCATTACCACTCAGGTGATGTCCAATGGATCTAACGTAGCAGGCGGTGAAGTAAAGAATCACGACCCTGGCGTTTTTGTTAAGCTCGGCGATCCCAAGGAAGGCATGATTGTCAATGTAGGTGGCATCAAGGCCAGCCGCTTCCTGAAGGTAGGCGTGGTTATGGAGCTGAATCCTGAGAAGGAAGAGGTCGTAAAAGAGGGCAAGCTTGTCCCTATGGCTGAAACCAAGATTATGGACTCCACCCTGCAGATTCTTCGTACTGTAAAAATCGAAGAGCTTGATGCCAACAAGCAGGACGATTTAAAGGCCAAGATTAAGAGTGAGGTAAACAAGGCTCTCGGTGAGGGCAGTGTTTATGATGTTTACATCACCAGCTTTATGCTTCAGTAAAAATGTTACATTATATATATCTTGAGAAGGAAAGGGGGATGAAGCTTGGCAGATGATGTACTCTCACAATCTGAAATAGATAAACTACTGGCCCAGTTCGCTTCTGGTGAAGCTGACGCTGAGGAGATGAAGAAGGAAGAAAACCAGAAAAAGGTTAAAACTTACGACTTCAAGCGTCCAGATAAGTTCTCTAAAGATCAGATCAGAACATTAAATATGCTGCATGACAACTTTGCACGCCTATTTAATACGTACCTGTCCACCTACTTGCGTGCGCTGGTATCTGTAGAGGTTGTGTCAGTTGAGCAGTTGACATATCAGGAATTTGTCCAATCGCTTTCAAACCCTAGTGTTATTGGAATTTTGGCAGTACCGCCTCTTAAGGGTAATATTATTTTGGAGATGAACTCTGGTATTGCTTTTTCAATTATAGACCGTGTATTTGGTGGTCAAGGCGATAATACCATTAAGCCCCGGGTGCTCACTGAGATAGAGGAGGCCGTTATCAGAAGGATTTTTGACAAGGCTTTGGGACATCTCAGAGAAGCGTGGTTCAATGTTGTTCAGTTTAATCCTAAGATGGAGGCAATGGAGTCAAACCCTCAGTTTGCTCAGATTGTACCACCTAGTGACATGGTTGTTATCATTACGCTGAAGACACAGATCGGTTCAGTGGAAGGCTTCCTAAATATTTGTATTCCATACCTTGTGCTGGAGCCTATCATGTCCAAGCTGACAACGACCTTCTGGGTATCCGCCAATGTCAGCAAGGAGGATCATCCTGAAAATACTGATATTATTAGGGAGAAGCTTAGGAAGACCAAGGTTCCTGTGATAGTTCAGATGGGACAATTCGATATTTCAGTTCGTGAATTCCTGTCATTAAGCTATGGTGATGTTTTACAGCTGGATACCAGAGTTGATGACGAGCTGAAATGTATTATAGGAAATGACACAAAATTCTTGTGTCGGCCGGGTACATCCGGCAAACGATCTGCAGTGCAGATTACGAAATTGATTAAGACGGAAGGAGATGAAGGCACTAATGGGTGATATGCTTACACAGGAGGAGATTGATGCGCTTATGAATGGCGGCGGTGGATCTTCTGAAAGCAGTGATCCAGAGCCTACTGAGGCGGCACCGGCTCCTTCCGATGCTGGAGCAGATGTTGAAGGCATGCTTTCAGATATAGAGAAAGATGCTTTAGGAGAGATTGGTAATATATCCATGGGTAGTGCGGCCACAACCTTGTCCGTACTTCTCGGCCATAAGGTTAACATTACCACTCCTACAGTTTCCATGGCTACCATGCAGCTCATCAAGGATGAGTACCCAATGCCTTATCTGGTAGTTGAGGTAGGATATGTAATTGGTATAAATGGTAACAACATTCTGGCCATTCAGGCTCAGGATGCTTCCATCATTGCCGATTTGATGATGGGCGGTGATGGACTTAACCCACCTGGAGAACTCACTGAGATTCACATGAGTGCAGTGGGCGAATCCATGAACCAGATGATGGGTACAGTTGCTACCTCATTGTCTACCATGTTCAATAAGAAAATTGATATTTCGCCACCAAAGGTTAATCTGGTTGACTTCGGTATGGAGCCAAACAGTGAAGTGAGCGAACTCCTTAGTCAGAGTGAGCCAGTGGCAAAGATTTCCTTCAGAATGGAAGTTGATGGTCTCATTGATAGTGAGATTATGCAGATTCTTCCAGTTGAAGTGGCTAAGGAAATGGTAGAGTTCCTCATGAATGGCGGAGCTCAGCCGGAGGAAGAGCCAGAACCGGAGCCGGCTCCAGCACCAGCAGCACCTGCCCCTGCGGCAGCACCTGCTCCTGCACCAACACCAGCTCCAGCTGCGGCACCACCTCCGCCACCACCGCAGGCGGCCCCAATGGCACCGCCACCACCTCAGATGATGGCTGCACCACAACCAATGTACGCTCCACCAGCGCAGTACGCAAATTCTGCTGTGGTTGGCGCCGGAGTTCCAGTACAAAGTGCACAGTTTGCTCCATTGACCAACGAACCTACCGTGGCCAATACAGCAAATATAAGTCTTATTCAGGATGTTCCATTGCAGGTTACTGTTGAATTGGGACGTGCCAAGAAGTCTATTAAGGAAATTTTGGAATTCTCCACTGGTTCGATTATCGAGCTGGATAAGTTGGCCGGTGAGCCAGTTGACATTCATGTAAATGGTCAGCTCACAGCCAAGGGCGAAGTTGTTGTAATTGACGAGAACTTTGGCGTTCGTATTACGGAAATTGTAAGTCCTATGGAAAGAGTACAGAGCTTGTAATTTCATAGATGTGTTACAAAGCAGTAATACTTGTTAAATCTCGTTGATTAAGATATAATAAAACATATTAAGGTAAGTATAATTTCAATTCAAAATATGAGAATATTTAATGAGGAGAGATGACAAATGGCAGTAAGAGTATTAGTAGTTGATGATGCAGCATTCATGAGAATGATGGTAAAAGATATTTTATCCAAGAATGGATATGAGGTAGTTGGCGAGGCAGAGAATGGTGCCAAGGCTCTTGAGAAGTACCAGGAGCTGAAACCAGACCTTACCACTATGGATATTACCATGCCAGAGATGGACGGCATCAGCGCAGTTAAGGAAATCAGAAAGATTGACCCTAACGCAAAGATCGTTATGTGCTCCGCTATGGGCCAGCAGGCAATGGTTATTGAGGCTATTCAGGCCGGTGCCCGTGACTTTATCGTAAAGCCTTTCCAGGCTGACCGTGTTCTTGAAGCTGTTCGTAAAGCAGTTGGCTGATGATTGACTGGAGACGTTTCTGCTCCATGGCATCTGTCCTATGTATTTTTATATTGGTGTTATCAATGCTGTCGCCAGATTGTCTGGCGGCAGCTGATTCAGCAGGTGGCGGTGGTTATCTGTCTGGATATGAGAATGCCGATCCAAAACCTTCTCAAATGTCATGGTGGTCGACATTGGCATACGTTATCAGCCTTGTGGTTGTGTTTGCCTTTGTGGTTGTCATGGCATATTTTGCGTCTAAATTTTTAGGCGGCAGGTTTGGACAGAGTGTCAACAATAATGGCGGCAGGATGTTGGAGCATTTACCCCTGGGGCCACATAAATCAGTATGTGTTGTTGAGTTGGCAGGAAAAACTTTAATGCTGGGCGTTACGGACCAGCAGGTTACCCTGTTGGGTGAAGTGACTGATCCTGAAGAAATCGAACGGCTAAGGAGACAGTCAGTTGTTCAACCGATTGAAACAGGAATGTTTGCCAGCCAGCTGTCATCCTTGGATGAGCTGACCAAGAGGGTTCCATCGTTTATCCGTGATGGTTTGAATCGCAGAAGATAGGGGTTGTGAGGCTTGACAAAGCTGCAGCGGCTACTCTTAGTAGGAGGAAGCCTGCTTTTCTTTTTTTTATATGTAGGAGATGCCAGTGCGGCACCTCTTATTCCTAATGTGAATATTGATGTTGGATCTTCGGATAATCCTCAGGATGTTGCAGTGACTCTGCAGCTCATGGCGGTATTGACCATTTTGTCCATCGCACCTTCAATTCTGATAATGACTACAGCCTTTATCAGGATTGTTGTTGTCCTTGGATTTTTGCGTAACGCCATGTCCACACAGACAACACCGCCAAACATGGTAATTATAGGATTATCCTTATTTCTTACATTCTATATAATGGCACCTTACTGGAATCAGGGCTATGAAAATGGCCTTCAGCCCTATCTTGCAGGGCAGATAACCCAGGAGGAGGCCCTCGATAATGTGGTGGAACCCATCAGGGAGTTTATGTTCAAGCAGACCAGAGAAGCTGATTTGGCCATGTTCGTAAATCTGGCTGATGCTCCTCGTCCAAACGGGCCAGAGGAAGTATCCACCTTTACATTAATTCCGGCCTTTATGATAAGTGAGCTAAAGACGGCATTTCAGCTGGGCTTTATGATTTATATTCCATTTATCGTAATAGATATGATTGTAGCCAGTACCCTTATGTCAATGGGTATGATGATGCTGCCACCGGTAATGATTTCTTTGCCGTTTAAGATATTGCTGTTCGTTCTGGTGGATGGATGGCACTTGCTGATAAAGTCCTTGATAATAAGTTTTCATTAGGGGATGATTGAGTGTCAGGAGATCTTGTAATACAGATGGCTCAGGAGGCTTTAAGGGTGGTACTTTTGGTATCTGCCCCAATGCTGGGTCTTGGTCTGGCTGTTGGTCTTATGGTCAGCGTATTCCAGGCGACCACCTCCATTCAGGAGCAGACATTGGCATTTATTCCAAAGATTGTGGCAGTATTCGTGGCCATATTAATTTTTGGCCCTTGGATGCTCAGAATAATGGTGGAATATTTCACAAATGTTTTTGTAAATCTACCAACTTATATAGGTTAGATTCAATGAGGTAAAATAGGTGGATTTTTTTGATTTGTTGCAAAATCATGCCGCTGTTTTCCTGTTAATGATGACTCGGATTAGCGGTATGTTCCTGATTGCGCCATTTTATGGCAGCCAGAATATACCAATATACTTTAGAGCCGGGGCTTGTTTCGCCATATCACTGGTTATGTTTCCGGTGATAGACCAAAACCACCCTATAGAGGCTCCCATGTCGCTGTTTGCCTATTCATTGTCAGTGCTTTCAGAGTTGTTTGTCGGCTGGCTTATAGGCTTTGTATGCTATGTGTGTCTTCAATGTGTTACCATGGCTGGTAAAATAATGGACATGCAGGTGGGTTTTGCGGTAGTAAATGAAATGGATCCTACATCCGGTCAGCAAAATCCTCTGATTGGTACTTTTCTCTACTATCTTACGATGATAGTTTTTCTGGTTACTAACGGCCATCACATGTTATTGACGGCCATGATCAGGAGCTTTGATGCTATACCGATGGTAGGCATACATTATGATGCTGCCATTACAGATTTAATAATAGATTTTACCGCTAATATATTTTTAACCGGTGTTCAGATAGCAATGCCAATTACCTTTGCCATACTTCTTACTAATGTATCCCTTGGTATTTTGGCCCGTACAATGCCACAGATGAATATCTTTGTGGTTGGTATACCGATGCAGATTGTCATAGGTACCTTCACATTGGCTATCGTTATTCCATTTTATATACTGTTCTTGGATGTGTTGTTCAATGAGATGTATGGAAACATCACCATCGCCTTACGGGCAATACAATAAAAAATACAGACCACCTCTTTTCCAGTTTGATCTGCAGCTGTTCGCCGGTGAAAAAACCGAGGAACCGACTGCCAAGCGTAAGGCTGATGCCCGCAAAAAAGGTCAGGTTGGTAAGAGTCAGGAAATAAATGCTGCCTTCGTTTTGTTGGCTGGCTTTATGGTACTCAAAGTTCTTGGTGGCAATGCTGTTGCCGAGATAATGAATTATTCAACCTATATTTATGGAAACTTAAATGTTGATATAAATGAGGAATCCATCATGCAGATGTTTATCGGCATGATAATCCTTCTGGCCAAGACGTCCATTCCGTTGATGGTGTTTATTATGATTATCGGTTTGGCTATGAATTTGGCGCAGGTAGGTCTTAATTTTTCCACAGAAACCATCAGCTTTGACCCAAATAAGCTCAATCCTATCAATGGTGCCAAGCGAATGTTTTCCAAGCGTTCCCTGGTGGAGCTGATAAAGTCATTGCTGAAGATACTGATAATAGGTTACTTTGTTATCACATATCTTTCTGATGAAATTTTTCAGATACCGAAGCTTATTTATATGGATATTTTTGCCGGACTAAATAAGATGTCGGATACCATATTTTTTCTGGCATTTAAGATTATAGGTGTGTTCATTGTCATGGCTGTAATGGATTTTGCCTATCAGAAATGGCAGAACCTGCAGGATTTGAAAATGTCCAAGCAGGAGGTAAAGGAAGAATTCAAGCAACAGGAAGGTGACCCTAAGATTAAGGGCAAGATTCGTCAGAAACAGCGTCAGATGGCTATGGCCCGTATGATGCAGGAGGTTCCTCAGGCTGACGTAATCGTAACAAACCCTACTCACTTTGCTGTTGCCTTAAAATATCAGTCGGGGATGTCTGCCCCTATTGTTATAGCCAAGGGGCAGGATTTGGTTGCCCAGAAAATCAAGGCCATTGCCAGAGAAAGCAAGATCCCAATTGTGGAAAACAAGCCTTTGGCAAGAGCCCTCTTTGCCGCCGTGGAAATCGGTGCCGCTATTCCTCAGGAGCTGTACAAGGCTGTGGCTGAGGTGCTGGCGTATGTATACAGGCTGAAGAGAAAGAACAGATACTACGCGTAAGTTTTATTGATACATTAGGAGAACAAAATGGCTGCTCCCGAAACGGCTGCCCAGGAAAAGGGCAGTTTTATAACTAAATACAGTGACGTAATGGTAGCAGTAGGCATTGTTACCATCGTCGTAATGATGATTATTCCGCTGCCAACCATGCTGTTGGATCTGCTGTTATGTATGAACATAACTTTGGCCCTGATAGTAGTTATGGCGGCTATATATAATGTTGAGGCACTGGACTTATCCGTGTTTCCATCGCTGCTTTTGATAACCACCTTGTTCCGATTGGCACTGAACGTATCCTCCACCAGACTTATATTGCTGGAAGGCTACGCCGGTGAGGTAATCATGTCTTTCGGTAACTTCGTAGTGGGTGGTAATGCAGTAGTAGGTTTTATTATATTTATAATTCTGATTATTATTCAGTTTATCGTTATTACCAAGGGTGCTGAGCGAGTTGCCGAGGTATCTGCACGATTCACCTTGGACGCAATGCCTGGTAAGCAGATGTCCATCGATGCTGACCTTAATCAGGGTGCTATTACTGATGCCGAGGCCAGTGAGCGCAGAATGAAGATTCAGCGCGAGGCTGACTTCTACGGAGCCATGGATGGTGCCAGTAAGTTCGTAAAAGGTGATGCTATTGCGGCTATCATCATTATTTTGATTAATATAACCGGTGGCTTTATCATCGGTATGGTTCAGAGAAATCTTACTGTTGAGCAAGCTCTTACCAACTATACTTTGCTTACTGTAGGTGAGGGTCTGGTAAACCAGATTCCAGCCCTGTTGATTTCTACTGCAACTGGTATTATAGTTACCCGTGCTGCATCTGACAGCAATCTGGGTCATGATCTTGTTACCCAGCTGGGGCGTCATGACCGCGTATTCTTCATTGTTGCCGGTGTGCTTTTGGCACTGGCACTGGTTCCAGGTCTTCCAGGACTGCCATTCAGTATTTTGGCTTCAGTCTGTGCCTTTATTGGTTATCAGAAGACCAGAGGTCAAAAAGAGGTGGAGGAAACTGCCACTGTTCAGAAAAAGGAAAAGAGCAAAACCGAGGCTACCAAGCCGGAAAATATCGTTTCTCTCCTGCAGGTTGATCCTATGGAGCTGGAAATTGGTTACAGCTTGATTCCCCTGGTTGATACCGGCCAGGGCGGTGACCTTCTGGACCGCATTGTTATGATTAGGCGTCAATGCGCATTGGAACTGGGTCTGGTGGTTCCAACAATTCGTATCCGTGATAATATTCAGATAAAACCTAACGCATATATTATAAAGCTAAAAGGAATTGAGATAGCGAAGGGCGAATTATTACTAGACCACTTCTTAGCGATGAATTCAGGTACTGTGTTTGAGGAAATTCAGGGAATCGAAACACAGGAGCCTGCTTTTGGCTTGCCGGCACTCTGGATTCCGGAAGCGTCCCGTGAGCAGGCTGAGTTGAATGGCTATACTGTAGTAGATGCTGTATCTGTTCTGGCAACTCATCTGACTGAGGTTATCAAGGCCCATGCCGATGAAATCCTCGGCCGTCAGGAGACCCAGAACCTTATTGATAATGCACGCAAGACCAACTCTACCCTTGTGGATGAGATTGTGCCTGATCTGATGAGTGTGGGTGAGATTCAGAAGGTATTGGCAAATCTCCTGCGGGAGCGTGTGTCTATCAGAGATATGGCTACCATTCTGGAGGTATTGGCGGATTATGCCCGTGCCACCAAGGATACTGAGATTTTAACTGAGTATGTAAGACACGCATTGTCTCGACAAATCACTCAGCAATATACCCAGAATAATCAGCTTACATGTATCACATTGGATCCTACTATTGAGAATCGTATTGCCGGTGCCGTTCAGCGTACCGACCGAGGCTCCTATGTAAGTCTTGATCCAGATACTATGCAGAAGATTCTCACGGCATTGGGTGCAGAACTGCAGAAGCTGACGGACATGGGGTATCAGCCAATTGCCCTTACAAGCCCGACTGTGCGCCTGTATTTCAGAAAATTGGTTGAAAGGTCCGTTCCTGGGATTATCGTTCTGTCTCATGCTGAGATAGAGCAAACTGTAGAGATACAGATTATTGGGGTGGTGAAGATCTAAATTGAGGATAAAAACATTTAAGGCACCTACGCTGAAGGAGGCCATGGCCAATGTTAAGGCTGAGCTCGGCATAGATGCAGTTATTTTACATACAACGCGTTCCAAAAAAGGTGGGCTTCTTGGGTTTGGCAGCAAGGAAGTTGTTGAGGTTATTGCTGCTGTGGAGGATGAGCCACAGCAAAAGCCAATAAAAAGGGCATCTGCAAAAAGTTCTGCTCCTTCTCAAAGGCCAGCAGCTGTAGTTCCGCCTCGTATGTCGACGGCTGCTGCAGCACCGGTACCAGCTTCAGCTCCAGCACCAGCACCGGCTCCAGCTATGGGAAATCCGATTTCGGCTCCAACCATGGGGAATCCGGCTTTCTCCCATGCTATGGGAGCAAGTGCTGCAGAGCCTATGGTACCGCCTATTATTCCTAGAAAAACCGCAGTTTCCCAGTATCAGACTGCAGGCACCCAGTTTAGTGTTGATAACGCACAGCTTAGGGCTGACCAGTATGATGCGGGAAATACTGCTTCTGCAGTTGGGGGGCGCAATACCCAGGGGCCACAGGGCCAGTCAACATTTGAGGATATTTTGTCTTCTCTTGACCGTATCAAAGCAGCTGACAACGATAGTGTTCAGCCCCCTTTAGGCGTATCACGTGCCGATGAAAATCTTATTACCGTAGGTCGTATCATTAAACCTATGGAAAAAAAGGAAGAGCCGGAGCCAGTAAAGGCTGAGGAACCTTCTGCAGCTGATTTGGCCGCTATGGCAGAGGCTGCTGCCAAGGAAGAAGCCTTCGTCAAGGCAGCAAAGCAGGTCGAGGATGACCAGGAAACAATCCAGTCTTTGCAGAATGAACTTGATGAAATGAAAGAAATGCTGGCCCGTATGGGGAAGGCAGCTTCTGATGAGGAACAGGAGATTACTCTCCAGCAGGCCCTTCGTTCATGTGATATTGATGAAAAAATTATTCAGGATATGATTCGTCGCCTTTCCGGGGCTGAAATTCTTGAGGACAAGGATTCTGAAAAAGCACATCGTTCTTTGGAGAAATTCCTAAAAAAGACAGTAAGGGTAGCTTCGGGCATTACCCTTTATTCTGATAAACCTAAAATTGTGGCCCTTATAGGTCCAACTGGTGTTGGCAAGACTACAACTCTTGCCAAGATTGCCGCTAAATTCGTATTGGAAAAGGGCGTAAGTGCAGCTCTGATTACTGCTGATACCTACCGTATCTCAGCAGTGGAGCAACTTAAGACGTATTCTGACATTTTAGGGTTGCCGATTGAGATTGTTTATTCTCCTGAGGCATTGCAGCAGGCGATTGAAAAGCACTCTGACAAGCAGCTTATTCTTATTGATACTGCTGGAAGAAGCCAGTACAATGAGTTCCAGATGAAGGAGCTCATGGGACTTTTAAAGGCAAACAAGGAAATAGAAAAGCATCTTGTACTTAGCTCTACTACCAAGCACAGGGATGCCGAGGAGATTCTTAAAAGATTTATGCCTTGTGAGCCTGAAAGGGTAATTTTTACCAAGACTGACGAAACCAGCTCTTTAGGACTTATTATGAATCTTCTATACAAGAAAAAAATTGCTTTGTCCTATGTTACCAATGGGCAGAGTGTTCCTGATGATATTACTCCGGCCAGCTATCAGAAGCTGGTAGAAATGCTGCTGAGGTAAGTATTATGAATGATCAGGCAGCAAATCTTCGTCGCCTCGTGGAGGATAAGAATGTTTATCCAGAGCCGCCAATCCTCATGGAGACAGAAGAAAAAGAAAAAACAACAAAAATAAAGGCGGAATCCAAAGGCCCACGTACTATTGCCATTACCAGTGGCAAGGGGGGCGTTGGAAAAACAAATCTAACAGTTAATCTGGCTATTGCTCTTGGTAACATGGGCAAGCGGGTAATTATAATCGATGCCGATATGGGCATGGCCAATGTGGATATTTTACTGGGTACTTCATCCAGGGTGAATCTTATGAATTTACTTGATCCCGATGTAGCCCTGGAGGATGTTCTTCTTAGGGGTCCTTATGGCGTGAGCTATATTTCCGGAGGCTCCGGTATGGAGCACGCCGCAGAGATGACCGCAAACGAACGGGATGTACTCTTTAATAAGCTGGGTGCCTGCGAGGATTGGGCAGATATTATATTGGTAGATACTGGTGCCGGTATTGGCAAAAACGTGATTGATTTTATCGTTTCTGCTGATGAGGTACTGTTGGTTACCACCCCGGAGCCTACAGCATTAACTGATGCTTATGCCGTTATGAAGGGCTATAGCAGAACTACTGAAAATCCAAATCTAAAGCTTGTCGTAAATCGAGTTATTGATGAGCCCGAAATACGGGAAGTGGTTGGCACTCTATCAAGAACTGCAGAAAAATTTTTGAAGCTACCAGTAGAGTGCATTGGATATATATATGACGATCAGATGATGGTGAAGTCGGTAAGGTCCCAGGTACCTATAATGTCAGGTCATCCTGAGGCAATATCGGCCAGATGTATAGCATCTATTGCCAGTGGTCTCGTCAATGGGCGCCAAGAAAAGATTAAACTAGGTTGGCGCGGATTCCTGAGAAGACTGTTTAGGAAGTGATGTCTTCTTAAACGTGATGAGTTGGAAAGGAAAAACAATGAAGAGAGCAGAAATTGTCAAAGCTGATAAGGTGCTGAAATTTGGACAGAGAGCACAGGTATCTCTTATGGATGATACCCGCTTTTATAACAGCAGAATTGAGGACATGAAAGACAATTACATGGTTCTGGCAATGCCAGTAGATGATAAACACCGTCCTCTAATACCAGAAGTAGGTACTAGTGTTATCTGCAAGGTTTTGGATGAGCGTTGTTTCTACATTTTCCGCGCTGTGTTTATGGATAAGGGAATAGAAAATGTTCCCGTTTGGTATATCACCAGGCCAGTGGAAGTTGAAAAGGCCCAGCATCGTGAATTTGTCCGCGTAAAAGCCACTTTACCGGTGGTTGTGCGTCCTGTAAACCAAGAAGGAGCCCTTGAGGAAATGGTGCTTACTTCTTCTGTGGACCTAAGCGGCGGGGGTATCTGCGTTGTATTAAAGCGCCCGTTACCGTTGGATAGTAAGGTAGCAATAGAATTGGATGATATTCCAAATATTGGTCTTTTACAGCTGATGTGCCGTGTGGCCCGTTGTGCTGAAATTGATGTTAACGGCGAAAAAGTTTATCATATAGGTACGGAATTTCTATCAATTGATAGAAATGTTCAAAACCGGCTTATAAAATACATCTTCGATTTACAACGGAGAGGCTTGGCCAAGGGGATTGATAATCTTTAAGGGGGGTGTCGGTATGATTCGCGTATTAATAGCTGATGATTCATCCTTTATGAGAAAGGTTCTGTCAGACTTATTTACGTCGGCTCCTGATTTTGAGGTAATTGGAACTGCTCCGGATGGCAGTGAGGCGGTAAAGCTTGTTTCAAGATTAAAGCCGGATTTGGTCACAATGGATGTAAATATGCCCATTATGAATGGCTTGCAGGCCTTGGAAGTAATAATGGAATCGTGCCCAACGCCTGTGGTTATGCTAAGTAGTCTGACTAAGCAGGATGCTGATGAAACTATCAGAGCACTTCAGCTTGGAGCAGTGGATTTTATCACCAAAGCAGGTGGCTCAGTATCGCGAATAGACACCATTAAAGATGAAATTCTGGAAAAAAGTCGCAGTGCGGCAACTGCTAAAGTAAAAAAATTTATAAATAATGAGAATATTCTAGGAAAAAAGCAGGAAGCAGCAAATTTAAAGCGAATAAATATACTTGAAAGAAAAGGTGCAACTACACCTAATAGGGGAATAACCCCAACATCAATCGTTGCCAGTCGCTTGAAGCCTACGGCTCACGTGACGGCAACCTCAAGAACAGCCTCCATATTACAACAACGCAGCTCAATTACAGAGAAGCTTGCGAAAAGGGAGAACCCATATCTGAAAATGCGTAGTGCAAACAGCAGTGGGTCCTCTGGAGGAAACAAACTCATAGCTTTGGGGACTTCCACAGGTGGTCCAAAAGCTTTGCAGTATGTGGTTCCCAAGCTGCCGGCTGATATGCCGTGTGGCATGGTAATAGTGCAACATATGCCCGCAGGCTTCACCAGATCATTGGCGGAGCGTTTGGATTACATGTCTCAGGTCAAGGTTAAGGAAGCTGAAGACATGGAACCAATTTTACCGGGTTGTGTTTACATAGCTCCAGGTGATTATCACATGGAGATAACTGGTAACGGTTCACAAAGAGTAATCTCACTGAATCAGAAACCACCTTTGGCGGCCCATCGCCCGGCAGTAGACATTATGTTTGACTCTGTTGCCCAATATGGCGATGACGTGGTGTCCGTCATATTAACCGGCATGGGGTGTGATGGCACCGCTGGAATGAAAAAAATTAAAAAGGCTGGAGGATACATTATCGCTGAGTCTCAGGAGACTTGCGTAGTGTATGGGATGCCAAAGGCCGTTGTGGACGCTGGAATTTCTGACGAGGTCCTGCCCGTTCAGAACATAGCCGAAGCAATTATGAATGCAGTTAGAAAATAAGCTAATCAGGGGGAATAGAAATGGAAACAAATCAGTACATGGAAATGTTTTTGGACGAGTCGCGGGAACATTTGCAGTCTCTGAATGACGGCCTGCTGAGTCTGGAAAATGATCCGGAGGATTTGTCCGTCTTAAATGAAATCTTCCGTAATGCCCATACTTTAAAGGGTATGTCCGCAACTATGGGGTACACAAAGACAGCAGAATTGACCCATGATATGGAAAATTTGCTCGATATGCTCCGTAAGGAACAACTGAAGGTTAGCCCTGAAATTATAGATGTAATTTTCAAGTGCTTGGATACCTTACAGGAAATGGTTGAGAATATCAGCAATGGTGAGTCTGAGGATCTGGTAGATGTATCCGATCTTGTTCGTCAGGTAAATGCAATTGCCAAGGGCGAATCCGCAGATGCAGCGGCTCCAGCTGAGGCAGCACCTGCTGCTGCACCAGAGGCAGCTGGCGCATCCGGTGGTATTCAGATCAGCGATACCGAAAAGACCGTTATTGTTGAAGCAAAGAATAGTGGTCTGGTTCCTTATCATGTTCACGTGGAGATTTCTGAGAATTGTATCTTGAAGTCAGCCCGTTCCTACATGGTAATGAACGCACTGGATGAAATCAGTGATGTAATCAAGTCTGTTCCACCTGCAGAGGATTTGGAACAGGAGAAATTTGAACACAGCTTTGATGTGATCATCGTCAGCGATGCTGATGCCAAGACTATAGAGAATGCAGTTTCTGCTATTTCTGAGATTACAGTTGCAAATGTAACAGAGTTTGATCCTGAAAAAGCAGCAGCTCCTGCAGCTCCTGCGGCAGCTCCAGCGGCAGCACCTGCTCCGGCAGCTCCTGCAGCTCCTGCGGCAGCTCCAGCGGCAGCGCATGCTCCAGCCAAGAAAGCTGATGTCAAGCCAGCCGCCAAGGATGCCAAGAAGGCTCATGTGGGTGGTCAGTCAGTTCGTGTAGATATTGAAAAGCTGGATACACTCATGAATCTGGTAGGAGAGCTTGTTACCAACAAGGTTCGCCTTGAGCAGATTGGCATGACCCATAGACTGACAGACCTTACAGAGACTTTGGAGCAGATGGATAGAGTTACCACTGACCTCCAGTCCGTAGTAATGAAGGTCCGCATGGTGCCAGTTAGTCAGGTATTTAACAGATTCCCTCGTATGGTCCGTGACCTTACCAAGGAACTGAACAAGGAAATCAACCTTACTATCGAGGGTGAGGATACTGAGCTGGACCGTACAGTTATCGATGAAATCGGCGATCCATTGATGCATTTACTTCGTAATTCCCTTGACCATGGCGTTGAGCATCCTGATGAGCGTGAAGCAAAGGGTAAGCCTCGTACTGGTGAGGTTGGACTCATTGCCCGCCATGAAGGTAACAATGTTGTAATCATGGTTACTGATGATGGTTCCGGTATCAATGCTGATAAGATTCGTAACAAGGCCGTTGAAAAGGGTATGATTACCCGTGAGGAGGCTGACGCATTACCAGATGCTGATGCAGTTCGTCTTATCTTCCTGCCAGGCTTCTCCACTGCGGAGGTTATTACTGACGTATCTGGTCGCGGCGTAGGCATGGACGTTGTTCGCAGCAAGATTGAGTCCTTGGGCGGTAATGTAGACGTTGAAACCAAGATTGATGAAGGTTCTGTATTCAAGATTAAGTTGCCTCTGACTCTGGCTATTATCCAGGCTATGCTGGTTAAGGTTCAGAATGAGATGTATGCAATTCCTCTTGGATCTATTGACAGTACCATTAATATTACTCCTGATGATATTAAGACCGTACAGAACAAGGAAGTTATTGTTCTCCGCGGTGAGATTATTCCAATCGCCCGTCTTGGTGAAGTCCTTAGCGTACCTAAGGGTGAGGATAACAACGAGGAAGACATCTTTGTGGTTGTTGTTCATGTTGGTGATCACAAGATGGGTATCGTTGTTGACAATCTCATTGGTCAGCAGGAAATCGTTATTAAGACACTTGGCAAGCTCCTGTCCGGTCTGAAGATGCTGGCTGGTGCTACTGTTCTGGGTGATGGTCATGTTGCTATGATCCTGGACGTAAGTTCATTGATGTAATCATAGGAGGGGTGAAAAATGGCTAACATAGAAGGACAGGTAGTATCTGACGGTGAGGTTCAGGTAGTTGCTTTTAAACTTAGAAATGAAGAATATGGATTTAGTATTTTAAATGTTCAGGAAATTAAAGGCCTGACAGATATTACCAGAGTTCCATTTGCTCCGGAGTTTATCAAGGGAGTAATAAATCTTCGTGGTAGCGTATTACCAGTAATCGACTTAAAGCGTCGTCTCGGTTTGGAGGATACTCCATATACCGCAAATACCCGTATCGTAATTGTCCAGCTGGATGAGGTTTCTGTAGGCATGCTGGTTGATGCGGTTACTGAGGTTAGAACTATCAATGCTGATGACATTGATTCTACCAGAGCAGTAACTGGTACAGATGCAAATTCAAGATTTATCTCTGGTATTGGCAAGGTTGATGGAAGACTGATAATTCAGCTTAACATTAGCGAAATCATTGGTCTTACTGGCGAAGAATAATTTCTGGATGGGGTGAAGATATGTCAGATGATGTTGCAAGCTTATCTGCTAACCAGATGGATGCGCTACGTGAGATTGGTAATGTTGGTGCTGGAAACTCAGCTACGGCTTTATCCCAGATTATAAACAGACGCATCGATATGAACGTACCAAGGGTATCAATAGTTCCCCTTGGTGATGTTCCTGACCTGGTAGGTGGACCTGATGTTATGGTTGTAGGAGTCTTCCTCAGAGTATACGGTAAGGCTCCTAGTAATATTCTGTTTCTGTTGCCAAGGGATAGTGCGTTCTATCTCGTTGACATGCTCATGGGCAAGAAGCGCGGCGACACGCAGAAGCTGGACTTTATGGATGAGTCAGCACTTATGGAGATAGGTAATATCCTCTCCGGTGCATACTTGAACGCTTTGTTCAATTTTACTAATATATCCCTGTTGCCAACTATCCCGGCTTTGGCAATGGATATGGCAGGCGCTATTTTAAGCGTAGTATTGATTCAGCTTGGTCAGATGGGTGACCATGCTTTAGTTATTGAGACTGAGTTCAATACCGATGATGAAGGTATCAAGGGACACTTCTTCCTGGTACCTGATCCTGGTTCATTGGAAACTATACTGTCTGCAGTGGGAGTTGAATGATATGCCAGAATTAGTTAAGGTTGGAATGGCCGATGCAAAAGTCGGTACAGCTCCATCAACATTAATTAGTTATGGACTTGGTTCATGTATTGGCATCTCACTATATGATCCGCAGACTAAGGTCGGCGGACTCCTTCATATAATGTTGCCAGACAGTACCCAGTCCAGGGCTAATGAAAACAGGGCAAAATTTGCGGATACTGGTATACCAGATATGCTGAATGAAGTGCTGAAGTTGGGTGCTTCCAGAAGCAGATTGGTTGCCAAAATTGCTGGTGGTGCCCAGATGTTTGCTTTTGCCAACGCTACAGATATTATGCGTGTAGGGCAAAGAAATGCTCAAGCTGCCAAGGACGTTCTTGCCGGCTTAGGTATTCCTATTATCGGTGAAGATACGGGTGGCAGCTATGGTCGTACAGTATCCATCGATTTATCAAATGGTGTTTACAAGGTGAAGACCATTGATAAGGGCGAGAAAGAAATTTAGACGGTGATTGATGTGTTTAAGCTAGGTGCAGCTTCAGTTTGTGGGGCTATAGCAGCTTTGACTGCTATAGTCGCAGGACTGTTATCAGATGCCCGGTTTCAGATTATTCTTGGCCGGGCATTTTGTAGCTTTATAGTGTCAGGGCTGGTTGTCTATATTGCTATCTTCTTGTTTGACCGTTTGGGGTATGCCTCAATAATTCGTGAGTTTGAGGAAAACTGGAAGAATGGTGAAGATGAAGAAGAATCAGCAGTAGGTGACAAACAGGAACCAAAAGAGAATTCAGAGAATTCAGAGGAAGCAGGGGAAGAAGCTCCTCAGGAGGAGTCTGATATGGCTGAAGATGGAGGATTTACTCCGCTTCAGGCTGATGAGTTGCGTCATGTGGCAACTGATCAGGAGGAATAAGTATTTTTATGCGGATTTAATAATGGTGGTGAGAGAAGTTGCAGAGCACAGAGTTAAGTCCTGAGGAAGTTAAAGAACTTTGGATTGAATACAGTCGTGACAAGGACAACATAGATATCAGGAATCAACTGGTAGAGCATTATCTCCCACTGGTTAATATCATAGCAGGCAGATTGGCCATCAGTCTGCCAAGTCATGTGGATACCGATGACCTGAAGGTCAGCGGGTATTTTGGTTTAATGGACGCTGTGTCCCGATATGACTATAATCGGGGCAATAAATTCGAGACCTATGCAGGTATCAGAATAAGTGGAGCCATGAAGGATGACCTTCGTGCCCGGGATTGGATATCTGTTTCCCTGCGTCAGAAAATAAAAAAATATGAAAGTACGATAATTACTCTGGAGGGAGAGTTGGGACGCACTCCGACAGATGAAGAACTGGCAGAAGCTCTTGAAGTGACTATGGACCAGCTTCATGCACTGGAACAACAGGTAAGTGCCTCTACAATCATCCCATTGGGAGAATATATAAAATTTGAAACAGCAACTTCTGCTGTGAATGATCCTACTAAAAGCCTTGAAACAGTGGAAATGAAAGAAACACTGGCCAAGGCAATAGATCAGTTATCTGAAAAGGAACGGCTGGTAATAGCACTTTATTATCATGAAGAGTTAACCATGAAAGAAATCAGCCACGTATTGCATTTATCTGAGGCCCGTATCTGTCAGCTGCATACAAAGGCTGTGTTCAAGCTAAGGGGCTTTTTGGCAAACGAGGCGTTAGATCTTTAAGATAAATCAGTTTGCAAATGCAAGGACGCATTTGCTGGTTGTTCCTCTGGAGAGGGTGGGATAACCAAAGGAGGGCTGTTTATGGATAATACAAGTTCGGTTTCTACTGTTGGTAGTCGTGATTCTGGTTATTTGTTTGAATTCCGCAATGATGGTGTATATTTGACAGTATATGAATCTTCAGAACCGGGTATTCAATTCGAATTATCGGATATGCGTCAGATATTGAGGGAATTCAGCGTTGATGACTATAATCTGGAGCTTTTGGCCAGATTGGTTCGTGAGGCTAATGGTATTCCCACAAAGGTATCTGACAAGTTTGTAGTTCCTGAAAATTATAAAGAGGGTGGACGTAAGGGCAATACTGATGTCCAGCTAACAACGGAGGAAATAAAGGAAAACAGGGAATACGGCCATGTTTTTGTGGATGTTTCCAAAGATAAGCTGGAGGTAACAGTTCGCTTCGATATCAAGGAGAATCAGGCAGTTCCTACTGTTGATATGATAAAGGAAGCTCTGGCAATCAAAAATATTGTCTTTGGGATTGATGAGGAAGCTGTTAAGGAAGCAGCTGAAACAGGACGTATTACCAAGGTTGCATTTGGTATTCCACCAGAGCATGGCCTTGATGCTCAGATAAGTAAGAAATTTGACATGAGCATAACGGGTAGGCCAGTGGCCGATGAATATGATCGTGTGGACTACAAGAACCTTAATATTTTCCTTTTGGCGAAGAAGGGACAGGTTCTGGCTGAGAGAATTCCTCATACCCAGGGCAAGCCGGGCACTAATGTTCATGGTGCCACGATTCGTCAGAAGCCAGGTAAGCCAAAGCCTGTTCCGGCAGGTAAAAATACCATTATTAAGGACGAAAATTTCGTTGTTTCTGAAATCGATGGTCAGATCGTTGATAACGGAAACAAGATAAGCGTTGACCCACATTTGGACGTTAAGGGAGATGTGGGAATGGCCACCGGCAACATAGATTTTGTTGGTGGTGTTACTGTGAATGGCAGTGTTCAGCTGGGATTCCAGCTGAAGGCCACTGGTGATATCGAAATAAAAGGCATGATCAGCGGCGGCGATGTTATTGGTCGAAATATCATTGTAAAGGGCGGTGTGCAGGGCATGAGCCGTGGCACTGTTCGGGCAGAAAATGATTTTCAGGCTACGTTTGCGGAAAATGCTGATATTGAGGCTGGGGGCAATGTTATAATTACGGATGTTGCCATGCACTCCACCATAAGAGCAGGTCATACTCTTATTGTTGAAGGCAAAAAGGGGCTTATTAATGGTGGAAACTTGGCGGCCGGTGAAGAAATCAGAGCCACCAATGTTGGTAATGCATCTAATGTAGTTACCCGACTTACTGTTGGTGTAAATCCAATGCTTCAAAAGCAGTACCAGACTGTGTTAAAGGAATATAATGAGGCAAAGAAACGCCTTGATCAGGTTACCAAGATGATTAACACCCTTGGAAAGCTGGATATAAGTCAGCTGCCACCGGATAAGGCAGAGCGTTTTAATGCCTTGATTCGTTCACAGTTCCCATTGGCCGGTACTGTAGAACGCAATGAGCGCCTCCTCAAAGAGCTGGATACGGAGCTTCAGAAGATGAAGCGTGGTAAGATCAGGGTAAAGGATACCATGTATCCAGGGGCCAGATTAAGCATAAACTCTATTATGAAGAATGTTCAGGTGGAGGAGAAATGCTGTACCCAGTATGTGGAAGATGATTTCATAAAAATAGGTGCATATTGATAGGTGAAAGGGGCTGTTTTTATGGATTTTAGCCCAATGAATATCAGAATGACTGTGCCACAGTCCGCAGATGTTGGTCAGATTCAGCATAACATGAATCAACATGGAGCTGTGGTACATGATTATCAGGCCGTAAAGGACCAGCAGGAGCAGGAGCATCTGCAGCAGCAGGTCCGCAGTAAGGAAGAAGCTGAAGGTCAGAAAATTAAAGATAATCCTGACGAGGAGCGGGGCAAAGGTGGCTTTCGAGGAAAGAAGCGCAAGGCCGCTCCAATGGATAATGAAGAAGAAATTCATGAAGCTGAGCCTGAGAAAATGGCAGTTGACCAATATAGAGGTCACAATATAGATATTAGTTTTTAATGGGAGAGTTAGATGACCACTGAGATTTTAGGCTTTATAATTATTGTCGGGGCGATTATTGTATTATTGGCTCGCCGACAGCTCCAGAAGGTGGAGGAGGATCCTGAGGTGATGGAAGCCTCTGCAGGGAGACTTCGCTATGAGCTGGAGCAGTCAGCGGATGAGATTATTAATCGCATGTCAGGCCATATAGACCATTTGGAGGGCCTGCTCCGGGAAGCTGATTATAAGGCGGAGATGTTGCAACAGCGTATTGACGAGTTGCAGAAGCTGCAGCAAAATCCGGTGGCTCATTCTGTCCAATCCCAGCAGATTCAGGAACCGTCAGTAGCTGAGTCACAACCGATGGCTGTGAGCCCATCAACAGCTGAACCTTTGATATCTGAGGAGATTGCAGCCCAGCAGGAGGGAGAAAATGATTTTTCCCAGCTATTGGAGTCTAATCTACAGAACCCAAATCTGGTAGTTCCTGAAAATGTGGAATACACGGAAAACTTACCGCAAAGCTCCGTAATACCTGAGGATAATATAGAAGAAGCTCAGGAGCTTTATGGCAATTATTCTGCTGAAGCTGATAGCCAGTCAGAAGCTGAAGCAGACAGCGGTATTTCCGAGGAAGCAAAGCTGGCCTTGGAAGCCTTTCGTGAGGTATCTAAGAATCTTGAAGCAGCCCAAAATGATATGGGACTGAATATAGATATAAGCTCTGAGCCGGAGCCCATGCTGGAAATGGGGACTGACTATGGGGCAGCCTCAGAATATGAATCAATTCCGGAAGCTGACTATACGACGGCACCGGAATATGTATCTGAGCCCGTTGGACCTATGATGGAGCAGCCAGTGGAACCAATGGTTGAGGATCCGGAAATCGATGATAAGGATGATGCTACAGAAATAGCCAGAAAACTCTTAGTGGCCGGTTACACCCCAGAGGATGTGGCACGCTTTACAGGCTTGGGCATGAATGCAATTGCCCTGTTAAAGCAAATCCACAAAATCTAAGTGTGAAATTATGTGAAAATCTTGTTGACATAAAGTCTGGGGTTTCATATAATACTTTTTGTGTGAAGTTGTTATATATAGCTTCAATCATAAGTGAAATACGAAGTTATTTTGTCAACAATACAACTTGCGCAGGGTTTTGTCACTAATGCGATGAAAGCATAGGTGAGATACGAAGTTGTTTCGTTGACTGTAAACTTGCGCAGGATTTTTGTTACTAATGCGATGAAAGCATAGGTGAAATACGAAGTTGTTTCGTTGACTGTAAAATTGCGCAGGATTTTTGTCACAGTACGAGGCACGATGACGAGCCTGACTGAGACGTATAGAAGCATACGTCGTCCGAAGGCGAGGAAGAGTAACAAAGTAATGTGACAAAAAGACAAGCAAATGGGGGCG
>NZ_JAZTZI010000072.1:0-1545 GCF_045637405.1 Anaerovibrio sp. | reverse complement strand
GTCATTCCAATATCTAATTATACCATAACATCTTATATCATAACACCTTTCCTGCCAAATCCCGCAGGAAAAGACAATCTGCCACGCTCAGTCGCATAGGTGTGATGGTAATATGACCTGAGTTACACAGAGTAATATCCGCATCAGGGGTATTTCCCTCATCGATAATATCTCCCTCCACCATAAAATACATGCGACCGTCCTCAGAGATACGTGGAATATAGGCATTTTCGTAGTCACGAACGCCCTGGCGCGCCCAATGCCATTTAAAATCCTCATGGAAGGCCTTGGGGAAATTTATATTAAAAAATATTGTATCCTTACTTAATGCCAATAACTCCGGCAGCTTCTTCGCCAACTCCTGCGCTACCATATCAAAGGTAATGCTGGCATTATAATCCAGAGAAACAGCCAGGGAACTAATCTTATGAATATAACCCTCTCTGGCTGCTCCTACCGTACCGGAATAAATCAAATCCGTTCCCAAATTGGAGCCGTTATTGATACCTGAAATCACCAAATCAGGATACTTTTCCGGCTTATGACCTAACAGGCCTTCCAAATACAGCTTTACGCTATCCGCCGGGGTACCAAAAACACTGTAGGCCTCAATACCATAAGTATCGGCCAAAGGCTGGTATTTATCCACATAAATAGGCTGACCGACAGTAATCGCGTGGGCCTTGGCACTCTGCTGAGTAGCCGGGGCGGCCACCACCACCTCATAATCCTTATGCAAGGCCTTTACCAAAGCCTCAATTCCCGGAGACTGCACCCCATCATCATTGCTGATAAGAATCTTCATAACTCTCTCCTTTCTCCCAGTTGCCTTCCCCCTTGGGGAAGGTGCCCGAAGGGCGGATGAGGTTTCATTTTTTAAAAAAAGCAGGCTGGAATATCCCAACCTGCCACAATTCATAATGGTGACCCACCGGGGACTCGAACCCCGAACCTGCTGATTAAGAGTCAGATGCTCTACCAATTGAGCTAGTGAGTCATGCTTGATACCCTTCGTATCTCACAACAGCATTTATTATACTAATATTGTATCTGCTTGTCAATCTTTTTTTCAATTCACAGAATTGTGGAAAGGTGGCCTATTTATCTTCTGTTATACAGCTTATATAATCCTCTCCCAATGCCAGCTTACAGCGCTCCACTATTGGCTGTAGCAAGTCAAGGGCCTGATCGCGGTCCTTGGCGGCTGCTGTAACCCGGATAAGACAGCCATCCTCCTTGGCATAGGTAGCTACTGTTGGATTATCATTATCGCATAAATCACCCAGTCGTTCAGCACAAGGTCCTTCCCCCACAATAGTTATAGGTGCATCCTTCTTGCTTAGCATTTTTATATTTATGGAAACAAAAACCTTATCACTGAACTGCTTAAGATATGGCAGGGCATATTCTTCAAACATGGGCTGCATTTCCTTTGGTGGCCCAGGAAACAGCAGACAATACTTGCCATTATGTTCCATGATGCAGCCTGGAGCAGTGCCATGATGATTATACATAATTATGGCTTCCTTAGGTACATAAGCCTGC
>NZ_JAZTZI010000071.1:0-2602 GCF_045637405.1 Anaerovibrio sp. | reverse complement strand
CATGTTCGGCAGGGATATCGATGATCAGCTGGAGGCGGATGCCATTATTTTGGACGAGGTTTCCATGATGGACATTGTGCTGATGCGCCATTTTTTGGAGGCGGTGCCCGCCGGATGCCATGTTATCCTGGTGGGGGATGTGGACCAGCTTCCGGCTGTAGGGCCGGGATCCGTATTGAAGGATATTCTTCGAAGCGGTGTGGTATCCAGCGTGTGTCTTACGGAGGTATTTCGTCAGAGTGAAGCATCCAGTATAGTTATGAATGCCCATGCTATTAATGCGGGGCGGGTTCCAAGATTTTCCGATGCCTCTGATAATCCAAGTGCTGATTTTGAATTTATTGAGCTTAATAATCCAGAGGCGGTGGAGTATCAGATTGTGAATCTGTGCCGTGATATATTGCCTAAACAGGGCTATTCACCCTTTGAGGATATTCAGGTACTTTCCCCAATGCACCGTCAGGCCTGCGGGGTGGAGAATCTAAATAAAAGACTTCAGGCGGCTCTGAATCCTCCTGCATCCTACAAGCCGGAATTCGTCAGCAGTATCCGCAGCTTCCGTCTTGGTGACAAGGTGATGCAGACCAAAAATAATTACGATAAGGGCGTATTTAACGGTGACATTGGGTTCATTGAGGAAATGAATGAGAGCAGTGTTACTGCCCGTTTTGGGGATGATTTGAAAGCGGTTTATGAGAAGGCAGAGCTCAGTGAGCTGCAGCTGGCATATTGCATGAGTGTGCATAAGAGTCAGGGCAGCGAGTATCCTGTGGTGATTTTGCCTCTGGTGCCGGGGCATAGAATTATGCTCCAGAGGAATTTGCTGTATACGGCTATTACCAGGGCCAAGAAAAAGGTTATTCTCATTGGGACCAAGGCAGCCTTAAATACTGCTGTTGCCAATGACAGGACTCGCCGGCGTTATACGCTGCTGGCTGAGCGCCTGGCACATTCGTTGTGATATTCATGGGCGGAGGCTGTTGTCTGGAGCGTCGGTCGCTTCGCTGGAATTTTTTCTTGCTTATTAAATAGCAAAAAAAGTCAAAACTCGCTTCGCTCAAACAATTGACTTTTCTGCTAAAATAGAAGTATGGCAAGAGAAAAATTCCTTGACGCTTGTGACCTAATAGCTCCAGCCATCAGCCTACCGCCATTTGTATATTGAGGTACTGATATGATTGAAGCCATATTAAATTTTCTTTTTCCGCCGAAGTGTCCGGCTTGCAGGGGGGCTGTGAAGCACAACGGGCAATGGTGCGAGGAGTGTCTTAACAAAATACTTCAGCCTCGTCAGCTGCCCCTTGATGGTAATCTGGGGAAGGTTTTTGATGGCGGTGTAATGAGCTTCAGTGACTATGAGGATCCGGTGAAGAAGCTTATTGCTGATGCTAAATTCGAGAAAAAGAAGCATGCAGTGAAGGCACTGCAATTTTTCGTGGGCAGGGGCCTCGAAAAGCTTGATTTGCATGATGTTGATATTGTGGTGCCGGTGCCGCTTCACAAGAATAAAATTAAACAGCGTGGCTTTAATCAAAGCATATTGTTTTTTGAGGAGGCCATGAAAAACTCAGATTTGGAAATCTGGGAGGTGCTGCGGCGGGTACATGAAACCCGTCCCCAGTTTGGGCTAAAGTTTGCCGAGCGAAAGAAAAATATCAAGGGTGCCTTTGCAGTGGCGGATAAAAAGCACCGTCATCTGGTGAAGGGAAAGAGGGTACTCCTGGTGGATGATATTTTCACTACCGGTGCAACTTTTGCCGAATGCGGAAAGGTTTTGCGGGAGGCAGGTGCAAGCCAGATTTTCGGACTGGTGATTTCCTCCGGGCATAGATAAGATAAAAAATAATGGGCAGGAGGGTGACATCTTGAACGCCGTTCCAGTTCTAAAACTTTTTATTGCTATTATGTAGCAGAAAAAATCATAACTCACTTCGTCCTTATAGGACTCGTTCAAACAGATGATTTTTCCTACTACAATCAAGGTGAAGCAATAAAAAGTTTCTTAACGAACTGTCACTTAATGTTCAATCTGCCAGCCCCCTGCCCATTTTTCACCTGTATTGAACAGACTAATTTTTGTGCATTAAAATCATTATGATAAATATTTTGCCTGTGGCAAAATTTGAACAATTACGTTATAACACGCCTGCTAATTATTTGTTCGCGTGTTGAAACGTTTTACAAGGTGTATTTTGCCTATGGCAAAATTTGAACAATTACGTTATAATTAAAATGTTCACTGAAAATGACGATATAAATATTGTAAGGTAGTATAGAAAAGCGAATCGGGAGTGAGTTACTATGAATAAGTTAAAGAATTGCCCAGAGTGCGGAAAGCTCTATTTAGAGGTTGGTCAGAAAATGTGTCCGGCGTGCTATGACATAGAGCTGGAGCAGGAGCAGATTGTACATACCTATGTACGCGACCATGATAAATGTAGTATTACTCAGATTGTTGAGGAGACCGGCGTAAAGGAGAAGGTCGTTCTTCGTATGCTGAAAAATGGTCGTTTCATTAATTCTGGCGGTGCAGTTATTACTTATCCATGCGAAAAGTGCGGTGAGGAAATACGTATCGTACCGGATTTTGAGCCAGAAATAG
>NZ_JAZTZI010000070.1:0-3150 GCF_045637405.1 Anaerovibrio sp. | reverse complement strand
ATCCCTTGTCAGATATGAGCTCTCAAAGCTTTGCCAGACTGGCTGCTGTGTTACCTCAATTTCATCACACTATTCTTGATTTTTATGTTGAAGATATTGTGCTGATGGGGCGTTTTCCCTTTAAGGAAAAATTTCAGGATTATACCAGTGAAGACCGTGAAAAGGTTCGTATTGCTATGAAAAAGGCGGGGGTATCCCATCTGGCCCTACGCAAGGCAGGGGGCCTTTCAGGTGGGGAGCTGCAGCGTGTCATGATTGCCAGGACTCTGGCCCAGGATACAGATCTGCTGTTCCTTGATGAGCCTACAAATCATCTTGATGTAAAGCATAAGCTGGCCTTGATGCACCTTTTACGGGGGTGTGACAAGACAGTTGTAGCTGTGCTTCATGATTTATCATTAGTGGCACAGTATACGGATTATGTTGTCGCTATGAAAGACGGTAAAGTCTATGCCAAAGGCAAAACAGAGGAGGTTTTAAAGCCAGACATTTTGGAAGAAATATTTGAAGTGCCGTTTTTACGTTTTGAGCAGGATGGAAAAATTTATTTGAATTACTGAAGGGAGCGATTGATTTGAAGATGAAGCATTGGCTGAAAAAAGGTGCGGTTGCTGGTATGCTGATGGCTGCCTTGTTGAGTGTGGCCGGATGTGGCAATCAAAAAAATGAACAGGCGGCATCCTCCTCAGGATATCCTGTATCCTGGACAGAAACCTTGAATGGACAGGAGACCAAGGTGTCTGTTGACAAGGCACCGGCCCGTGTTATTTCCATGTCTCAGGCCACCAGCGAAATGCTGTTGACATTGGGGTTGGAGGACCGCATGGTTGGTACAGCCATGAAGGAGGAAGAAGTATTTGGTCCTGTAGCAGATGCCTATGGCAAAGTGAAGGTTTTGTCGGAAAAATGGCCTTCCTATGAGACATTTATGGCAGAGAAACCAGATTTTGCAACTGGCTGGGAGGTTGCTTTCACAAAGCGCGGCATTCCGTCAGATTCCATTACTTCCCAGGGAGTACCAATTTATATCCCTTCCTCCATGCAGAAAACTGATGCAAATCTGGAAACAGTTTTTACAGATATGCTGAAATTGGGCGACATTTTTGGTGTTCAGGACAAGGCTAAAGCATGGGTGGATTCCCAGAAGAAGGAATTGGAGCAGGTTCAGAAGGACTTGGGTAAACAGTCGAAAAAACGTGTATTTGTATATGACGCTTCTGATGGCAAGCCATTTACAGCTTACAAGGGCTACACTACCAATATCCTGAAACTGATTGGCGCAGAAAATATTATGGAAAACGCAGGTGTTGACAAGACCTGGGCCGCAGCCAGCTGGGAATCTGTTGTTGCAGGTGATCCGGAATACATTATTATTTGCGATTACAGTAGTGGTGTTCGCAATGAGGATGATTTCAAGGAGAAGGTCGCAACAATCAGCAATAATCCACAGCTGAAGGATGTTAAGGCCGTTAAGGAAAATAAATTTATCAAGGTTCGCCTGTCTGAAATTACACCAGGCGTGCGTACAGTAGATGCATTGAAACGTCTTGCTGCTGAAATGAACAAATAATATTTTGCAATATAAAATAACCCGCCAGTGGAGATATCCCTCTGCTAGCGGGTTTTGACGTTTATATTAGATTATTTCACTTCGATAGACAATACTTCCTCGATGGCTCCTGGCTTTTCCTGGAAAAGCTCCAACACCAAACCATCCGGAAGCTGTATCCATTTTTCTGGCTTTCCTTCAATATGGGTAACACCGTCATAGGTGAGCATCTCCTGTATAGTCGCCTTGAAATCCTGTACAACAATGCCTAAATGGTGTCCCTGCCCAGCTTTTGGGTTTTCCGGGGAAGCCACCAGCTGCAAGCCACCCTTTAACCATATCTGTTGCAGCTTGCCATCCTTTTCCTTACGTCTGGTTTCCGTCATTCCCAAAACATTTTTGAAGAAATTGATGCTCCAGTCAATATCTGCCACGGTTACAGCGGCATGCTCAAGATAAGCTTGCTTCTTTACCATGATAGTTTCCCTCCTATTGGTGGTGATATACAAAAGATTCATTGTAAATCATGGTATTATAATGAGTCGTTATTGTCAATTGAGCTTGTTTTTATGTAAAATTAAACTATCAGATTATTACCTGAGTTAAAGGAGGTCCGGTGGATATGATATATGATGCAGCAATAGTTGGTAATGGGCCTGCTGGGCTGTCGGCGGCTACTGTGCTAAAGGCCAGAGGAAAGAATATAATATGTTTTGGGCCGAAAGAAATGAGCTCCAAAGTTGAAAAGGCTGAAAAGATTTCCAATTATCCCGGTCTGGGTATTATCACCGGTCATGAGTTAAATGAACATTTTCGCGACCATATTAAGGAACTGGATATTGAGATTACCAATAAAATCGTTTCAAAGATTTCAGATTTTGGTGGTAAGTTTACCTTGTTGGCAGATAATGAAATGTATGAGGCAAAGACTGTTCTGCTGACTACTGGAGTTGCCGTGGCCAAGGGCTTTGAGGGAGAAAAAGAACATCTGGGAAGGGGCATAAGCTACTGCGCCACCTGTGATGGTATGTTTTATAAGGGAAAGACTCTGGCGGTGTATTGTGGCGACAAAAACTTTATATCTGAGGTTTCTTACCTTGCAAATATAGCTGAAAAGGTGTATCTGTTTTCTTCTGATGGTAAATTGACAGTATCGGAAAATAATGTGGAGCTTGTTGACGGAAGATTGATGAAAATATTGGGGGAGAAGCGGGTAGACACTGTAGAATTGACTAATGGCGACAAAATTGCCGTTGATGGTGTGTTTATCTTACGAAATGCTATTCCACCAGAGGAGCTTTTGCCAGGGTTGGAGCTGGATGGCCCTCATGTAGCCGTGAACCGTCAGCTTCATACCAATGTAGGTGGCTGCTTTGCGGCAGGGGATAATACAGGCAGACCATATCAGATTGCCAAGGCTGTAGGAGAGGGTAATGTGGCGGCCCACGAAATATTGGAGTATTTGGCAAAAAGAGCCAATTCCTAATAATGTATAATGCCTTATCTGCTTGCTTCTTTGAAAAATGGAAAATATTGAGGTAAAGGGACGAATGGAGCAAATTCCAACGTACCAAGTCCCTCAAAGAACAGTTAGCCGCACT
>NZ_JAZTZI010000069.1:0-9927 GCF_045637405.1 Anaerovibrio sp. | reverse complement strand
CATACAGCAGTGCCAATCCAATGCTTCAGGAGATTATTGCCGGCAAGCCTAAGGTGGTGGCACTTAATAAATCTGATTTGGCGGACCCTGCCATTACCAAGAAATGGGTTGCTTATTTTCGTAGTCAGGGAATTCAGGCTGTGGCTGTGGATGCTACCCAGGGTAAGGGAACCAAGCAACTGGTAAAGCTGACTGAGGAGTTGGCCAGATCAAAGACTGAAAAGCTGGTATCCAAGGGAGCCAAGGCACGCTCTGCCAGAGTGATGATTCTTGGTATTCCAAATGTGGGAAAGTCCTCCCTTATAAATCGTCTTGCTGGCTCCAATAAAGCCAGGACCGCAGATAAGCCAGGAGTAACCCGTGCCAAGCAGTGGATTCGCTTAGCCGACAGCCTGGAGCTTTTGGACACTCCGGGTATCCTTTGGCCAAAATTTGAGGACATGAATGCCGGACTTAAGCTGGCCTTTACCGGGGCTATCAACGATGAGGCGGTGGACCGTGAGCTTATCACCGGAGTGTTCCTCGATACCATGATTAAGCTGTACCCCGAGCGTATTAAAGAACGCTACAAGATTACAGACGAATTGCCGGAGACCTCTGGTGAGCTGTTGGAGCTGATAGGTAAAAAGCGTGGCTGCCTTGTGAAGGGTGGCGTGGTGGATTTGGAAAAGGCACAACGCATTGTTCTCACAGATTTCAGGAGCGGCAAGCTGGGTACTGTCAGTCTTGATACACCACCTGCCATTGAAGAAGCCGAGAATTCTCAGGAGAAGAATTAATGAATATTGCAGACTTGTCGATAAAACAAATAGAGGGTTTGTTTGCGTCTGGCGAAGTTACTGAGGAGCTGTTGGAGGCTCTTAAGATGGACACCCGGGCAGCAGCAGGAAAAATCCTCAAGCGCTATGAAAAGCAGCAGAAGGAAATAGCCCGTGTCAAGGCCATGTACCGTTATGAAGATGAGGCCAGAAGGGAAGGACTTACTGTTA
Source organism: Anaerovibrio sp. (assembly GCF_045637405.1). Lineage (GTDB taxonomy): Bacteria > Bacillota > Negativicutes > Selenomonadales > Selenomonadaceae > Anaerovibrio. The sequence goes on along the minus strand of NZ_JAZTZI010000069.1, from coordinate 8,938 downwards.
TTGCCGGCGTTGATGAGGCAGGCCGTGGTCCTTTGGCAGGACCGGTATCTGTGGCGGCGGTTATTCTTCCGGAGGGGCTTATTATCCCGAAAATCAACGATTCCAAGAAGCTGTCCGAAAAGGTTCGTGATGAGCTTTATGATGAAATAATGGCCAAGGCTGTAAGTGTAAAGCAGGTCTTTGTGGATGAACGTACCATAGACAGAGTGAATATTTTGCAGGCCACTATGAATGGCATGTATGAAGCTATATTTGCCTTGGAGCCACAGCCGGACAAGGTGCTTTTGGATGCTGTGAAGCTGGAAAATCTTCCTATGGCGTCATTATCCCTTATTAAAGGTGATGCCAAGTCTGCGTCCATTGCGGCGGCTTCCATTATTGCCAAGGTTTCCCGTGACCGTCTTATGGATGAATACGATAAAAAATATCCCGAATATGGTTTTGCCGGTCATAAGGGATATGGCACAGGGACTCACATTGAGGCTATACGCAAATATGGACCATGCCCAATTCACAGGCTGTCATTTGAACCTATAAAATCAATGGTGGAAGAGACGGAAGACGTGGGCAGTTTGTTTGATAATTAATAAATCACACATTAAAAATTGATATATTATTGTCTTAAATAAAATGATAACCTATATTTTGGTATCCAGGAGGTGGAAAGGCCTTGCCAACAAATGTAACAGGAATGACGCCCTCAGTACAACCTGCGGAGCGTACACAAGAAACTAAAGGTGATAAGCTATCAGTCAAACGGGATGGTGGCGGCAGTTCAGGTTCTGCCTTTTCGCCCCGTACAGATGTAAATATAAAAAATTCCATAGATAATATGGCGGGAGTTCTGTCTAAGATTTCCACCCATCAGTCAGAAGCGGAAAATGCCATTCCAAGTGAGCTGAAAAACATCATTCAGAATATTATGCGCAATGCCTTTACTATTGAGGGCACTGTGGGAGAAGGTGTGGGCAGCTCTTTGGCAAGTCAGCGATTTTCTGTGGAGCAGCTTAATACCTTGGGCAGAATTATGACTCAGCTAGGGCAGATGGCTGATCAGGGCAAGCTGGGAGAATTTTCCGAGGGCTTACAGACAGTATTTGACAATCTTAAGGCAGTTCTTGGTAACAACAGCTCCATGGAGCCTGTAAATATTAATAAATTGGCCTTTCAGCTGATGCAGCTCCCGGAAGGTGAGGAAATGCCACGCCAGCTTGAGCAGCTTCTGGCCCACTTGGCCGCTGTCACCAATCCTCAGCCAGCTCAGGGAGCCCAGCAGACTACAGAAGGACTGAATATCTTAAATAAGCTGGTGGATGCCTTTTTCCCTAAAAGTGCATTTACTGGGGATACATCTCAGTCACAGCCTCAGCAGGGGAATGTCCAGGGGGCGTTGACGGGTAACTCTGCCCAAATGGCGTCTCAAGGTGGAGAGCTTGCTTCGCAGGTTGGGCAAATGGGAGCTCAATCAGGACAAATGACTTCACAGACTGGGCAAATGACTTCACAAAGTGGGCAAATGGCTCAGCCTGGGGGGAATGCCAATCCAGCCACTAATATGCCTGGGGGCAATACCACAGTTGGCAGTAATGCCATGACTGGCAATAATATTATGCCAGAAGGTGAAGCTATGCCACAGGCTGGTCAGATGCCTCAAAGTACCAATGGTGGAGTGCAGACAGGCCAGACGGCGACGGCCCAAGCTCCCCAGACGGGCACGAACACTATGCCACAGGGAGGGCAAAACGGGCAGATTCTCCCAAATGGGCAGACAGTTCAAAATTCTCAAAGCATGCAGGGGCAGCCTAAGACGGGCTCAATGGGTCCTACGTCTAATACTGCCGGTGCAATGGCTGAAAATGGTAATTTTACCATTCCGGGGCGGGAAACCATTAATGTTCGCCTGAATAATATTGGCATGGCCTACGAGGGAACATCAGCCAGAATGAATGGTCCTGTTGAACAGAACCCGTTGTTTAGAAGTATTTTTAATCGTTTTGGTCCTCAGCAGCCTATTGAAAATAATAATGCGCCAGCTGCCAATACCACCCAGTACCAGCTACCACAGATGGATAGCCAGCAGGTGGCTTTGGCGTTAAAGGATGCAGGACAACTGATAATGAAAAATATGGAGCTGACTCCAAAAGAGACCCAGCTTCTTAACAATTTTATCAATGAAAATCAGGGGATGCTGTCTGAGCAGGATGCCAAGCAGCTGAATACCTTGCTTCGTACCATAGAGGGCAATATGCCGGCTTCTGTTCAGCAGGCGGCCCAGAAAATGGGATTTGATGCACTGCCTAAGCTGTGGGCATTTATGCAGCTGGCAGATATCAGTACCTTGAAGAAAATGAAGGGCTATCAGTACAGAAGTGCCAGCAAGGAAATTGTTAATTTTACTAATGCTATAAAGGGCTCTATGGATAGTGATGGTGCATTTAAGGCTGATGGTCAAAAGTCTATTTCCTATATGATGCCTTTGTATGTAGGTGATGGTACCCTTAGCTATCCTGCGTATCTTCATATTTATGACGAACCGCCTCATGAGGACGAGTATGGTGTTACCCGCAAGGATACATGGTTCCGTGTATGTGTGCTGACAGATGAAATCGGTGCTGTGGATGTGGTATGTCGTCTGTATGATGGCAATAATCTAAACCTTAGGGTAGTGTTCTCGGACAATGAAGCTGTGGATGAGTTTAAGGAATATCTCCCTGATATTCGTAAGGCACTTTTCAATACGCCGATTAACCTAACTGACTTGAAGATAGGAACTGTAAGCAATGATGAATAAGGGAAGGCGACCTCAGGAAGATCCGGAATTGGATCCTCTTGCTGAGAAGAAAGCCGTAGCACTAAAATACGATCCGGAAAAGAATATGGCGCCAAAGGTAGTGGCCAAGGGTAAAGGGCACGTTGCGGAAAATATTCTGGAGGCTGCCAAAAAGGGCAAGGTGCCTGTTTATCAGAATAAATCTCTGGTAAATATGCTTATGGCTCTGGAATTGGACAAGGAGATTCCTACAGAGCTGTATACCACTGTGGCTGAAATTCTGGCTTATGTGTATAGGATCGACCAGCGGCGCAAGGATTTGAAAAATCAGATGCCGCCAATGAAAGGCATATAATGAATAACAAAATTTTGGGAAATAAGGGAGAGCAGGCGGCAGCCCAGTATTTGGAGAATCACGGATATTTTATTCGCGAGAGAAATTATCGGGCCAAGACTGGGGAAATAGATATTATTGCCAGTAAGGGGAATACTATATCCTTTGTGGAGGTAAAGACCAGAGGAACTATGAAATATGGGGCCCCAGCTGAAGCAGTAAATTATTTCAAGCAGCAAAAAATAGTCCGTACTGCCAAATCATATATAAGGTATAAGGGGTTGCATGATTATAGTTACCGCTTTGACGTACTGGAGATTTTGGCAGCCAAAAGTGGCAGCATGAGCTTCAGACTTATTGAAAATGCCTTTGAAGCTGTATGATTGTGGGGATTTTGGAGGATGTATGAAAATTATAGTAGGAATAACGGGGGCCAGTGGCAGTATTTATGGTCTCCGTCTTATAGAGGTGCTGAAGGAAGCCGGGCATCAGGTTCATGTAGTGCTTACTGAAAGTGGTGAAAAGGTAGTGAGGTTTGAGTGTCCTGACATTTATGAGAGGATTCTGAACAGTGCAGACATGCTTCACGATGTACATAATATCGGGGCTTCTATTGCCAGTGGTTCCTTTAGGGCTGATGCCATGGTGGTGGTACCTGCTTCCATGAAAACGGTGGCTTGCATTGCGACAGGGGTTACGGATAATCTACTGACTAGGGCGGCAGACGTGATTTTAAAGGAAGGTCGCCGCCTTATAGTGGTGCCTCGTGAAACTCCAATGCATGCCGGACATCTGGAAAATCTCCTGAAGGTGTCCAAGCTGGGAGCTATGGTTATTCCTGCCAGTCCAGGATTCTATCATTTGCCTAAAACCTTGATGGATTTGGTGGATATGCTGGTGGGGAAAATATGCGATAGTCTCAATGTGGAGAATAATTTATTCAAGCATTGGGATGGAAATATGTGATTGTCTTTTGAGGGCTGTGTAAACAGCCTTTTTATTTTTGGAATATTATTTACAAACTTAATAATATTTGCTACAATGTACTCAGATATTAAATATATTAATAAAGGAGTGGATAATATCATGGAGAGTAATGAGAAAAGGGAAATTACCTGTGAAATTAAAGAGGAGTTCGGGGTAATTGCTGAGGACAGACGAGGCTGGCACAAGGAGTTGAACCTGGTTTCATGGAATCACCTTAACCCAAAGTATGACATTCGTGAGTGGTCTCCGGACAGAAGCCGTATGGGTAAGGGTGTTACCTTTACAAAGGATGAGATTGTGGTGCTGAGAAATCTGCTGAATGACCTGGTAATTTGATAGCAGAAAAATCGTCATTTTAAAATGGAGGATGCCTGAAGGCGTCCTCCATTCGTTATTATGAATAATGATATCGCAGTAAAAGGAGTATTTGCTGTGATTGTAGAATGATAATGTAGTATCTTGACGGGAGTTGAATGTCATGCCTTTGGAATTTGTCAGAAACGATATAACGAAAATGCAGGTGGATGTAATTGTTAATTCCGCCAATCCCAGAGCCATTGTAGGTGGTGGTGTTGACAGGGCTATTCATAAGGCTGCTGGGCCGGAGCTGTTGATAGCCAGACAAAAAATAGGAAATATTGATACGGGGGAGGCATTTATTACTCCAGGATATAATCTTTTGGCACAATATGTAATACACACCGTTGGACCTGTATGGCAGGATGGAAAGCATGGGGAACGGGAGCTGTTGGCCAGTTGCTATAAAAATTCTCTCCGGTTGGCAACAGACCATAAATGCAGTTCAATAGCCTTTCCTTTGATTTCTGCCGGAATATTCGGATGTCCACCGGAGATTGCCATTGCCACTGCTACAGGGGCCATTCGGGAATATATTGATGAGCATGATTTGGATGTATACATGGTAATGTTTGATCGGGAGTCTTTCAAAATTTCTAATAGCCTGTTTAATGATGTGCAGAATTATATTGATGAGGTGTATGTGGATGAGCATTTGGCTCAGGAAAGCTGTAATAATTATCGGCGCAGGCGGGAACGGGAGGCGGCTCTATATAAAAATAGAGTCACTGATTCCCGTTCATTGGACGAAATGTTAGATGATATGACAGATACCTTTTCAGAAGCCTTGTTTAAACTTATTGATGCCAAGGGAATGACAGATCCCCAGGTGTATAAAAAGGCCAATATTAATCGCAAGCATTTCTCGAAAATACGCACTAATCAAGATTATAAGCCGAAAAAGTCCACCGTCTTTGCGTTGGCCATAGCCTTGGAACTAAATTTGGCAGAAACCAGGGAGTTATTGGCTCGGGCCGGCTACGCCTTTTCACATAGCAATGTGAGCGATGTAATTATTGAATATTTCCTCAGACATGGGAAATACGACATCGATAGTATTAATCAGGTGCTGTTTGAAAAAGGGGAACCTACATTGGGAGTATAAGTATTTTTACTACGAAATCTTAGCGAATCAAATCCGAAGGATGCAGATGAGCTTTAGATTTCGTTGTAAGGGCGTAGTGCGAAATAATGTTTCGCACGAAGTTTGCTATATAAAATGTCACCTGACAGGAGACCACCCTTCATATTATTTTTGGTAGATTATATTCAGAAGTTAATAGACAAATGCCAGATATGAAGGGAGCGGTTTATATGTGTAAAGCAAGTAATGTAAGTATTACTAAAATTAACATTACAAAATTAGATACAGACGTAATTGTAAATGCGGCTAATGTGCAGCTTAGGCCATATGGTGCTGTTTGCGAAGGAATTTTTAAAGCAGCTGGATATGAAAAGCTCTCAGCTGCCTGCGAAAGTATCGGTCATTGCGAAATTGGTTCAGCAGTAGTTACCCCCGGATTTGATTTAACGTCAAAGTATATTATTCATGCAGTAGGTCCTGTATGGCATGGTGGAAAATTCAACGAGGGAAAGCTCTTATATAGTGCATATAAACAATCACTGCGTTTGGCAGTCAAAATTGGCTGTACATCCATTGGATTTCCTTTAATATCTTCTGGTGCAAGTGGTTATCCAGTAGAGAAGGCTTGGAGAAAAGCTTTGCAGGCATGTTATGATTTTTTGGAAGATGAAGGTAAGATTGATATTGTTTTTGCAGTTAACAGTGATAAGGTTTTGGGAATTGGGGGAAAAATTTTAGATGAATTATTTCCGCCTTTAGATGCTGCAACAAAAAATGATTGGAAGATAGTAGCTATGCCTCAAAAGCATGAATTATTCATTCTTGAAAGGATAATTACTCAGAAGGAAATGGATATTCTGCGCAAGGGGAATATTCCTGAATCGATGGATGATAAGTGGTTTTGGTATATGGAGGGAAATACCCTGTATGCCCATCGCAGTTGGACTGGAATCTGTATATATGAAATAATATTTGGAACGGATGGTCATCATTTTGTCAAAGTTAATAGAGATCCTGAGCAATATAAATGTACCAGTATAGAAGAGGATTCGGAGACATTAAATATGTTGCTGGACTGGTGGACGCAGCCCCAATATGACTATTACAATGAATGGTTGATGGAGACTCATAATTCGATGAAGAAGGCGGGCCTGATACAAGAGGAAGACGAGGAGGAGTGATTATATATGTATGGTGCAATTTTAGGTGATATGATAGGGGCTCCGTATGAGTTTGACAGAGGGGATAAGACAAAAGATTTTCCACTGTTTTGTGATAAGTCAGAATTTACTGATGATACTGTGATGACAGTGGCAGTGGCAGAGGCGTTACTCGATAATGTCGATGGGGAATTTGATTCTGATGTGGAAATACTACAGGCTTTAGTTAGTTCTATGCAAAACTGGGGAAGAGAATACCCTAATGCAGGTTATGGAAGTATGTTTGGTAGATGGTTAAAGGCAGATGAGCCTGAGCCATATAATAGCTATGGCAATGGAGCGGCGATGCGTGTTTCGGCTGCTGGTTGGCTTGCTACAAGTTTGGAGGAAGCAATGCGATTAGCTTGTCTTACGGCAGAAGTAACCCATAATCACCCAGAGGGCATAAAAGGTGCTCAGGCTGTAGCAGGATCAATATATTTGTCCCTGGAGGGAAAAGGCAAAGAAGCAATAAAATCTTTTGTTACAGACGTTATAGGGTATGATTTATCCCGTATATGTGATGAAATCAGACCATATTACCACCATGATGAAACCTGCCAAAGGTCTGTACCGGAAGCTATAACTGCTTTTTTGGAAGGTGAGGATTTTGAGGATGTAATTAGGACTACTATTTCTCTAGGCGGTGACATAGATACACTGGCATGCATAGCCGGAAGTATTGCGGAAGCCTATTATGGTATTCCTGATGAGTTAGTTGCTGAGTGTCGAAATAATTTACCTGAAGAAATGGTTAAAATAATAGACCGTTTCTATAGAGCCGTTGATGATATATGGATTTTATATCGAGGAAAGGGTAGAAAACTTTCTGTAAAGGAGTTAGCTGATGGCTCGCATTTAAGAGAAGCTATCAGAAAATATAAATGTTGGAATACGGATGATAGTTTTTGGAATTTATTGGCAATTTTAAGGGATAGTAATGTTTGGATACCGTGTAATGCAATTGCTGGAAACAAGGATCAAGTATCATTGAATAAAATGTTACAAATGGCAGGCGACAATCTGGATTCTTTGGTAGGCATGGAATTTACAAATGAAGAACCTATTCGTCTGGTTCCAGCAATTATCTCAAATGGAGAAGACGATTTCATCCCTGTTTTTTCCAGTGTAGAAGTTATGGGAGAATATGATAATCAATATTCTAAGGTGGAAAAGCATTTTTTGGAAATACTTAAAATGGCACAATTTTATAAAAATAGAGTATTGGGTCTTGTGCTGAATCCATTTACTGAACCGGTAATATTGCAATTGGACATGGCTAAAATAGTTGAAAAGATGCGTTCAAGAGTTGGGAGATAAAAAATATTGACGGATGAAGCAAAAAATAATGAAAGAAGGACGACTTAAGGTAAAGGAAATAGAAAAAAGTGTTAAACTAGTATTAAAGCTTGCACTTTATTGTGGAAGTAAAATTACGGTACAAATTGGGAAAGATGTTGTGTGAGATGAGATAATAAACGAAGCTGTTTTTCATATTATCGAAGTGAGTGATGAATAGTCGGGTGGTGAATATTATGGCGCGTGGGAAAAATATCAATTTATACTTGATGGATGGTGATGTTAATGGCAGAGTGAAGTGTACATTGGCAAATTGGACAGGTCTAGCATTTAAAATACCTCGTACTAAACTGGCCTCTTGCAAAGACAGAGAAGAACTGAAGCAAGCTGGTGTATATTTTCTGTTTGGTAAGGATGATGATATATCTGAACAGAGTGTAGTATATATCGGTCAGGCTTGTATAAGGAAAAATGGTGAAGGACTATATAATAGGTTGCAGGAGCATGATAAAAATCCTGAAAAGGACTATTGGAATGAAGCTATAGCTATAACAACTTCCAATAATTCTTTAGGCCCAACTGAGATAAGTTATTTAGAACATCGTTTTTGCAAATTAGCTAATGAGGTAAATAGATATACTGTGAAAAACGGCAATGATCCAAATCCGGGTAATCCGTCAGAAGAAAAAATCAGTGAATTAGAGGATTTTATAGACTATTCTAAGATTATAGTTGGTACATTGGGGCATAAGGTTTTTGTTCCACTGGTGGATAAAGAAGGTACATCAATTGTTGAAACAAGGAATGAAGAATTGAAATGTACCAGAAGTGGAATCAAAGCTTTTGGTGAGCGCACAAGCGACGGTTTTGTTGTTAAGAAAGGTAGTAAAGTACAATTAACACCGACC
>NZ_JAZTZI010000068.1:0-11046 GCF_045637405.1 Anaerovibrio sp. | reverse complement strand
CCTTTATTTGAACATCATCTAATACCCTTGGAGCACCACCATTTTCCAGGCGGGAAATCTCCTTTTCAATAGCTTCCTTTTCTTCTTTAAGCCGGGCAATACGGCTTTCAGCACTTATATTGCTTTCCTCATCAATTTCCCGAATAAGCTTAAACACCAGACGAACTCTGGATTCCGTGCCAATAAAGCTCTGCTTCCTTAAACCAGCCAGCCATTCAATACCACGTTGAGCGTCTGCTGTCAAATCATAACAGGGTTCCTTCTTCTTCACAAAAAATTTACGGAGCCATGAGTGTTGGCCGTCAGTCCATGAAGCAAGATAATCCTTGGCGGGACGGATAATTCCCTTGGCCTCGGCATTATCGTGAAGGTCATATATGAAATTATTAAGATCCTCCAATAAGCTGTCCTCTGGTACGGCTCTCTGATTCTTTACCATAAACTCCTGATAAAGGAAAGCCGCCACAAAGCTGCACTGCTCAGAGGCCAATAAGCGCCATGCCGGGTGCTCATTTCGCAGCTTTACCAAAAAGCTGTATTGCATATTGTCCGGTATATTATCATTCATCATTCTATCAATTACACCTACAGTATAATAACACCATAATGCACCTTGGAGTGCTTGCCTCCCACAATAGTATCAAATCCAAGGCGGGCAAATTCCAGACTACGGCTGTTTTCCTTCATTACAACTCTATGTCTGGCTACCCGTTTGGCCTCCTCCACAGCTGACAGCTCCAAGGGACGATGGTCCGCCACGGCACGAATAGGATTTATATTATGACTGTCCTTTAATGGATGACGAAACATGGGATCAAAATAAACCACATCCACTGACTTATCAGGAAGAGTCTTTAAATAATCATTATAATCAGCATTTATGACATTTACCCGCTTAATGGCACTGTGAAGCTCGTAATTGGTGGCGAGAAAATGCTTCATGCCTTCACCAGTGACAAAGGCAATAAGTGGGCTGGCCTCCAGACCGGTGACACTGCCTCCTTCGCCCGTAACAAAGCTGGCCACTATGGCATCAGCCCCAAACCCCAGGGTACAATCCAAAACGCTCATGCCTTCCTTCAAATCCATGGCGGTTGTCATGTGATCCTCATCTCCCATACGTATATTTTTTATGCGAAGTTGGGACATATTAGGGTGGAAAAACAGCTCCCCCTCAAGGGTATCCAAAACAAAGCTGCCCTTCTTAGCTACCAAAATATTATCTACACCGTATTCTTCACGCATTTCCGGTAAAGCCGCCCGATTGCGCTTAACATTTTTTATCCCTAGCTTCTCCGCCGCATAGGTTGCCAGCTCAATACTTTCCTTATGATTTTTTCTGTCTGTCGTGACAATGGTATTTAGCATTAATTCTCCCTAAATATATGTGTGCAGCTTAAAAGCCTGTGCGTTTAAACATCTTGGCCAGCTCATCGCTGCTGAATTTCAAAATAGTCGGTCTGCCGTGAGGACAGGTATATGGCATGGCTGTTTTATTAAGCTCATCCAAAATAATTTCCATCTGACGGAAATTAAGCTCAAAGCCAGCCTTTATGGCCGCCTTGCAGGCTGTCATAGCAAGGCACTTATGACGAATCTCCGCCGCACTAAGCTGATGCATATCCTCCAGGGAAACCAATATTTCTCTAATGGTGTTTTCTGCCTCGCCCACAGGAATATCTGCCGGAATCTCCATGAGACGGTACTGGTCCGGCCCACTTGCTTCAAGGCCAAAGCCCAAGCTATGGAACATCTCCAGATTACCTTCAATAAGCTGAGCTTCCCTTTCACTGAAATCCAATATTAGATGCACCAACAGCTGCTGAGACGGTATACGCTCCGTCATAGCCGCAAAACGATCGTACAATATGCGCTCATGGGCAGCGTGCTGATCAATGATATAAAGACCATTTGCATCCTGGGCAATAATATAGGTATTATCCACCTGACCGATAGGAACCATTGGCGTTGCGCTGATACCAACAGATTTCTCAATTACTTCCCCAGTTTCTGTATCTACCAGTACATCATTTTCCAATACCGCTGTTTCTGTCCTATTTGCGGCTTTCTCTGACTTATGTACCGTTGTATCAGTCCAACTTGCTGTTGTATCTGCCTCATTTGCGCTTATGCCATTAGAAGCAACAAGGCCTTCATCATTCAGCTGAGATAATTCCCCCTGGGCCTCATGCAAAGTCTTGGCCTGCTGCTCCACCCGGTACTGATAAGCCGAAGATGGAATGCTGGAGGGGGTAAAACTACTGTGACTTACGGAGCTGGCTGCACTGTTTACCCTTGGCTGTGATGCCGGTACAAAGTGCATATCGTCAATAAGTGGCTCCATAACAGGCTTTGCCTCCTTCATGGAAGCTGGAATTCCCGAAAAATGTCTTTCAGGACGCTCCACCTGGGCAGCAATATTCCCAAGAGCCTCACCATGAGGGCGCACTGCATCCAGCACAGCCTTATACACAGCCTTAAAAATTCTGCCCTCATCCTCAAATTTTATTTCACTTTTCTGTGGGTGAACGTTGACATCAATAGAATTTGGTGATACCTCCATAATCAGGGCCACCATCGGATAACCGGATTTTGGAATCAGTGAGGAGTAAGCATTGTCCACTGCCTTTGACATAGCCCTATTGGAAATAATACGTCCATTAACAATAAAGGTCTGCCAGTTCCTGTTGCTCCTGATAGTGGAAGGCTTGGAAATATATCCCTTGATAGTAATATCATCATCGGCAAAATCCATGCCTAAAAGAGCATCCCCTACAGAACCTCCATAAATACTGCGCAGCGTATCATGTAGATTACCATTGCCCGGAGTCACCACAGAGGTTTTATTGTTATTTATAAATTTAAAGGCAATATCAGGGCGGGAAATGGCCAGCTTTATAATAAACTCATTTATCTTGCCGGCCTCGGTATTATTGGTTTTCATAAACTTTTTACGGGCAGGGGTGTTAAAAAACAAATCCTCCACCCGAATAGTGGTACCCAAGCTACATCCCGTTTCACCGATTTCCGGCTCCTTGCCACCGATAATCTTCACCTCAGTTCCCAACTCTGCCCCCGCCTGACGGGTCTGCAATGTAAAACGGGACACAGAGGAAATACTTGGAAGTGCCTCACCACGGAAGCCCAAGGTATCTATATCCATAAGGTCCTCAACCTTAAAGATTTTCGATGTGGCGTGACGTCGAATGGCCATCTTCGCATCTTCCATGCTCATGCCGATACCATTATCCGATACCCGCATAAAGCTGGTACCTCCCGCCATGATTTCCACCTCAATACGGTCAGCCTTGGCATCCATGGCATTTTCGATTAATTCCTTAATAACTGAAGCAGGTCTTTCTACCACTTCACCTGCTGCTATTTTATTGATAGTGCTATCGTCAAGAACATGTACGAAACTCATCCTCGTCCCGCCTCCTCTTTGGCCTGCTGCTGTAAGCGATACAGGGTATTCATTGCTTCTATTGGGGTCATGGTCATAACATCCATGCCCAACAGCTCATCACTGATGGAATTTCCGAAAAGAGATGCCATCATATCATTGGATTCAGCCACCGCTTTGGCTTTCTCCTGTTTTTTGGTTAATGGGATATCCTCAACCCTGGAGCCATCGGCCTCCAGTGCCTCCAGTATTTTCTCTGCCCGCTGGGTTACCGCCTTTGGAAGTCCCGCCAGACGGGCAACGTGAATACCATAGGATTTATCTGCAGAGCCCGGAATAATACGGCGAAGGAAGCTAATGTCCTTGCCCTTCTCCTTTACGGCAATACAGTAATTCTTTATCAAATCATCCTCCAAGTCCGTAACCTCATGATAATGGGTGGCAAATAGGGTCTTGGAGTGAATATGCTCACGAATATGCTCGATTACTGCCCTGGCAATACTCATGCCGTCAAAGGTACTGGTACCACGGCCAATTTCATCCAAAATAACCAGACTATCACGGGTAGCATATTTCAGAATCTGAGCTACCTCGTTCATTTCCACCATAAAGGTACTCTGGCCGCTTACCAGGTCATCACTGGCACCAATGCGGGTAAATATTCTGTCCACCGGGGAAATTGTGGCTTCCCGTGCCGGAATAAAGCTACCCACCTGAGCCATAAGGGTCAGCAGGGCTGTCTGGCGCATATAGGTGGATTTACCAGCCATATTTGGACCAGTAATCAGCATAATCTCACATTCAGTGTGATTTAGACGGGTGTCATTGGGAACGAACAAATCCCTTGTCAAAATCCGCTCCACCAGTGGATGACGACCGTCCTTAATATCAATCTGTCCATTATTTAAAAGCTGTGGACGCACATAGTTATAAGCACTGGCCGCCTCAGCAAGGCCAGTAAGCACGTCAAGAGCCGCAATATGCTTGGCAGTTTCCTGAATATCTCCCAGCTTTGCCTTAATGGTGTCGCGAATTTCCATAAAAAGATTGTATTCAATGTTTACAATCTTTTCCTCAGCCCCCAGTATCTTGGTTTCAAATTCCTTCAGCTCCTGGGTAATATATCGCTCGGCATTGGCCAAGGTCTGCTTACGGACATAGTGTTCCGGCACCAGCTCAGTTCCGCTGTGACGCACCTCAATATAATAACCAAAAACCTTATTGTAGCCGATTTTCAAGGCGCGTATGCCAGTGGCTTCCTTTTCCTTTTCCTCCATCTCCTGCAATAGCTGCTTACTGTCACGGGAAATCTTGCGGTATTCGTCCAGCTCCTCATTGTAGCCTTCCTTGATAATGCCGCCATCACGAATGGTAAGTCCTGGAGCATCCACAATTGCCCTGTTTAAAAGGTCCACAAAATCCTCATAGAGATGAATCCCATCATGACATTTCTGCAAAAGCTGGGATTTTCTGCCCTCAAGAAGCTTTTTTATAACAGGAAGGGCCATAAATGAAGTCCTAAGAGCTACCATATCCCTGGCATTGGCTGTTCCCACTTCAATACGGGTTAGCAAACGCTCAAAATCGTATATAGACTTGGTGGAGGTCTTCAGCTCTCCACGAAGGATAAAGTCATTGGACAATTCTTCCACAGCATCCAGACGCTGATTAATCTGCCCAATATTGATCAGGGGATATTCCAGCCACTTCTTTAAGAGGCGGGTACCCATTGCCGTATCCGTAAAATCCAGAACATCCAAAAGGGTATCCTTCTTGCCACCATCACGAAGGTTACGGGTGATTTCCAGATTTCTCAGTGTATAGGTATCAATAACCAGATTATTGGCAAAATCCAGCTTGGTAAGCTGGGACAAATGGGAAAGATCAGTTCTCACCGTGTCGTGGAGATACCCCAGCATAGTTGCCACGGCTTCACTGGCAGAACGGCCAGCAGGGCGGTTGTTTACATCAAAATGCTGAATAATCAAATCATCCACATTTTTAACAGGTGCCTCAATACGGGTGAAGGCACAGGCTGCCATACGCATTTCAATAAAGGCCTTTAAGTCACCTAGAAAGGAGGGCTCACCCAAAATAATCAGCTCCGGCATCATGATACGATACAGCTCATCATAAAGGGCTTGCAGACGGTCATCCCCAGTATAAACACCATAGAAGCACTCCCCGGTGGAAATATCCGCCCCGGACAGTACAACCTCCTCGTCAGTTTCATAAACCAAGGCAATATAATTATTATTAGCAGACTGAAGGGCACTTTCCTCCAAAATGGTACCTGGAGTAATGACCTTAATGACCTCGCGTTTTGTAAGTCCTTTGGCCTTTGGGTCACCAATCTGCTCAGCAATAGCCACCTTATAGCCCTTATTTACAATTTTTGTAATATAGCTTTCAGCAGCATGATAAGGAATACCGCACATGGGATTCTTCTTTACATCACCGCTGCGGCTGGTAAGGGTCAGTCCCAGCTCGCGGGAGGCTGTCACCGCATCATCCAGAAACATCTCATAAAAATCTCCCATTCTAAAAAACAGGATTTCATCGGGATGCTGCTCCTTTATGGCCATATATTGCTGCATCATTGGTGTCATTTCCATGAAAATACCATTCCTTCTATACTAAACAACTTTATCTATGGGCAGATTTACGCCATCATGCTATGCTTACGCCAGTTCCCCCTTCAGCACCCAGGTCTGAGGCTGACAAATCTTTACCTCTACCAAATCCCCAGGCTGTTCATGGCCCTGATATGGCCACAGCACCAGCTTATTGCCGGAGGTACGTCCGGACCAAACCTTGTCATCATTAGAGCTTGGCCCCTCCACCATAACCTTTACCACCTTGTCCTGAAGCTGCTGATTTTTCTCCAGACTTATCTTATTCTGAAGCTCCATAAGGCGATTCAGACGGTCATGCTTCACATCCTCATCCACCTGTTCTTCCATTTCTGCTGCCGGAGTGCCGGAACGCTTGGAATAAATGAAGGTATAGGCCTGGTCATAGCGAACCCATGCCATTAAATCCAGAAGCTGCTGAAAATCATCCTCAGTTTCTCCCGGGAACCCCACAATAATATCTGTGGTAATAGTGGCATCCGGCACCGCATTTCGAATCTTAGTAATAAGCTCCTTATAGGCCTCCACAGTATAAACGCGATTCATAGCCTTCAATATTCTATTGGAGCCATGCTGCACCGGCAAATGGAAATGGGTACAGATATGCTGACTATTTTTAATGACATCAATTACTGCATCACTTAAATCCTTTGGATGGGAAGTCATATAGCGCACCCGCTCAATACCTTCCACCTTGCCCACCATTGAAAGAAGCTCAGCAAAGGTAGCCTTCTTGTGGTCCTTACCATAGGAATTAACATTTTGACCAAGGAGAGTAACCTCCTTGTAGCCCTGCTTCACAGCCTCCTGAACCTCAGAAACAATGTCCTCAGGCATACGGCTCCGTTCCCGCCCCCTTACATAAGGAACGATACAATAGGTGCAGAAATTATTGCAGCCATACATAATTGGCACCCAAGCCGACAAGGCAGTCTTTCTGTGGATAGATATCTCCTCCGGTAAATCCTTTTCATTGATTTCCGTGTCAACGATATGCTTCACCTGAGCCTGTTCCAGCTTGGAAACAGTGGAAACCACTTCCTGAATTTTATTGGTACCCAGTACAAAATCAATATGGGGAGCCCGCTTAATCAGCTTCTCCCCTTCTTTCTGTGCCATACAGCCGGTGATTCCAAAAATAAGGTCAGGATTCTTCCGTTTGAGATTCTTAATTTCACCGATTTTTCCATAGACCTTGTCCTCAGCATTTTCCCGGACCGCACAGGTATTTATCATAATAAGGTCAGCTTTGTCCATATCTTCAATGGACTCATAGCCCAGCTTGGCCAGCTCACCCTCCATACGCTCCGCATCACTGAAGTTCATCTGACAGCCGTATGTCAGCATCTTTAAATATTTCTTTTCTCTATTTAATGTCAAATTGATACATCCTCTCAAAAACAAACAATCGTACAGAACATTATACCATAATTGATGATTTTTTGAAAAAATGAAATCAATAGAAAAAGCCGGGATATCTCCCCCGGCTTAGTAACCATTATATAATATTCCCAATTCGGTCATCATCGGTAATCTGCCGTACTACTTTGCAAGGGTTGCCCACAGCCAGAGAATATGCCGGGATATCCTTGGTAACTACGCTGCCGCCACCAATGATTGCTCCCTTGCCGATTTTCACGCCTGGCATAATGGTAGCATTACCGCCTATCCAGACATCTTCCTCCAAAATAATTTTTTCAACCTTTTCCGGATAATATGCCCCATACTTGTTAAAATGCTTGGAGCGCTCATCCGCAACCAGTGGATGGGAAGGAGTGGCAAACAGCACCCCGGGGCCAATCAGACATCTGTCGCCAATATGTATTTCATTACCATCGAGGAATACAACATTGAAATTTATATATACATCATCCCCAATGTAGATATTGCAACCGTAATCAAACTGTACACCATTAGCAATGAATGAATTTTCCCCGATATGGCCCAAAAGGTCTTTCAACAGCTTATGTCTTTTCTCCTTTTCCTCAACCATAGTCTGATTATAAACGGTAGAGGTATTCCCGGCCAAGGCCCGCTGCTTCACCATCCAAGGCTCATTATCCTGAAACCATTGGCCATTAAGCATTTTCTCTTTTTCTGACTGCATACAAAAACCCCTCTTTATACACACCAATACTATATTTTCCCAGTAAGCAAGATGAAATCACACGGGGTTTCATCAGCCCTTACTCAAAGTCTAAAGTTCATTTTCATCTTTCAAATTTGATTCACTAAGATTTCCTAGTAAAAAATCCCGAATATTTTGGTGTTTTATCCCATTCCTGCTCATATCAAATTCATCCATGGACAGTACATATTTGGGATAATTATCCTTAATATTCTCATATACACCAAATTCACGCTCTATTGTTTCCGGCGAAGCCAATAAGTAACATACCTGTACATAAATCAAGCCTTGCGGTGTTTTGGCAATAAAATCGACTTCCTTGTTATTAATCTTTCCCACAGTAACCTCGTAGCCTCGCCGAATCAATTCCAAAAATACTATATTTTCCAGTACCAGAGCTATATCTTGAGTATTGGAGCCTAATACTGCCTGCCTTATACCATGATCAGCCAAATAGTATTTTTCATGAACGCTAAGTAGCTTTTTGCCTGCCAAGTCCTGACGTTTTACCGAATAAAATAAAAACGCGTCTATGCAGGAATGAATATAATTTAAAATTGTTTCAGCTGAAACATTTCGTCCTTCGCTTTTGAAATACTTTGAAATAGAAGAAGCTGAAAATGTGTTGCCTATATTGGCCATAACATAAAACATTATTCGCTCCAACAAGTCTATATCACGAATTTTATTTCTCTTCACGATGTCCTTTAATTCCACGGAATTATACAAATCCTGCAAATATTGAATTGAAGGAGTATCCTGATAATCCAATTCTCCCAAATATGGCATACCACCGTATTGAATATATTTTTTAAAAGCCTCTCCATCTGTAATTTGTGGATACTTTGAGCGGTACATCTGCATAAATTCTTTAAAGGAAAAGGGATATATGGCAAACTCCACGTAGCGGCCAGCCAAATAAGTAGCCAGTTCACCAGATAAAAGTTTGGCATTGGAACCAGTAATATAAATATCGCAATCAAAATCCACCCTACAAGAATTTATTACCTTCTCCCAATCTGTAACTTCCTGTATTTCATCAAAAAAAAGATACACTTTGCTATCTATATTTTTTATCCTATCATTCAATTCTGAATATAACGCCTGCGGGGTACATAGATGGGCATTGACCATTGATTCAAAATTATAGGAGAAAATATTGTTGGCTGATACGCCCTGCTCCAGCAATTCACCTTTTATCAATTCCAGCATAATAGATTTTCCGGAGCGGCGAATACCAGTAATTACCTTAATCAGTTCCTTATTAATAAAGGGCCGTATCCGATTCATATATAAATCACGCTTAATCATGTTTATCACCCCAATCATAACTGATAAATGTTTTCTATAGACGATTTTATCAGTTATAACTGCTAAAATCAATTATTTATGTATTTTATCAGTTATAACCGTCAAAATAAAATAATCTACTTTTTCTATCAGTTATAACTGATAATTTGAAAAGAAAAAACGCCGGACACTCCGGCGCTTTCATTAAAATATATCATTTTCCTACTACTATTGCCTTTAATTCCTTGAAAGCATTGTCGTACACTTCAAGATCTTCGTAAGTAAAAGTGGCCTCGCATTCATCATTTTGTGGATACCAGCCAGGCATATTAAAGGTTTTACTTTGCCCTTGATATGTTATGGTAATTGGCCGAATATCCCGTTTTAATTCGATACCAGTTTCAACATCATATTTGATTTCCTCCACGCTTGCACCTCTTTTCTCTTTATATAATCATTTTCTCACATAACAGATTCAATTTTTTCAATAACTAATTTTTCCACCCACTTCGGTGGGAATGTTTTGCCACGATTCCACTCCTGTACAGTTCTATATGGTGCCCCCAATAAATCCGCCAACTGCTTGATGTTTAATTTTGCCTTTTCTCTAGCATATTTAATAGGGTTGTTCTCTTTTAACAATATTTCTCTGTACGCATCAGTATCAGCAACAATCATATTCACAAAACCATTTTTAGGTGCCTCAACAGTTTTTATATCTGTTGATTGAGGAATTGCTTCACTATCATCCTCTAAATCACATAATACAAAGTTCAGATAATCAGTAGCCATTACAATTGCATCTGTAACATCTTCCCCCTGGGTTGCGCCCTCAAAATCAAGAAATGTAACTATATACCCGCCCTCTTCAGCAGGTGTAAATACGGCCGGATACGAATATTTTGCCATTTTTTATTCACTCCTTTAACATTATTTGAATAAAACTCAATTCCTTGCTTTTACTTAATACCTGACTGTTTTAAGATAGCCTCTACTGTCCCTGTCTTTATTTCAGATGCATGACGGGGAATTCTAAAATACTTATTTATTATGGGACTGTACCATTTATCATGCTTGCCACCATGCTCCACGAAATAACAACCATGCTTTTTTAGTAACCGTTTTAATTCAGAAACTGTCATCGTTATCCCTCTTCTCACATTATATACATCCGTCGTATATTTTTCAATAAAAATACACGTTATATGTTTATTATTAAACAAACAAAAAGCCTTTGGTTCCAGCATTTCAATATGAATTGGAATACAGTTACCAAAGGCCCCTTAGGCTTATTCTTTTATACACCTGTTTGGTACTTATATATTACATTTTAACATTTATTATGTCAATATGAATGTAATTCTACATATTTATGGTTATAGTATCAAACCCCTTTCTTTAATAAATCTTTCAACTTGACATCATTGTGGTTTTTCCACTCATCATTTCCGTTTGTACTAGCTAAACATACAAAATCAGATGCCCCAGAAGGTGTATTAAACAACAAATCTTTCATTAAAACACCATCTTTATCAATAAACCGCCCATATTGTTCGCGCCTTTTCGTTGCACTAGGTGGACAAGTAGTGGTC
>NZ_JAZTZI010000067.1:0-1043 GCF_045637405.1 Anaerovibrio sp. | reverse complement strand
AGCTTGGCTGAGGCCGCTCAGCGAGGAGTAGATAAGTTGACGTGGAACTTCTCCTTCCCTACGGCCTTTTCCAAGGAGCAGCAGTTTGCCTTTGAGGCAACCTGTCAGGAAGCGGTGACCGATGCCTACGATAATGCTTCCTTTGAAATAGATCGGGATATGGATACCATTAAGCCTTGGCCAGAAAGCAAGGCTTCAGCGTATTATTTCAATAAGCTGGGGCATAGTGACACCAACTTTAGCGAAGGGGCAATTTGCCTGGATATTGGTGGCGGAACTACGGATATTTCCATTATTAGCGGCCAGCCAGGACGGATTGTTTATCATACTTCCATTCAGTTTGCCGGACGCTATTTGTTCCGTCCAATCTATCAGAATTATTCCTTGTTTGTTAAGAATTTACCAGATAGCAGTGATGCCGAGCAGGAAAAGTATTTGACCATTATTGATGCCGATTTGCGGGAGCATAGCGAAGAATATCTTAAGAACCTCAAGAACCTCACTGGTCGTGAAGAGGTTAAGAAAGTACTCCAGCAGTCCCAGATGGCCATGGCAGGTATATTCTACTATTTGGGCAGCTTGTTGGGCGAACTGCATGCCAAGGAAGTTTATGCCGAAAATCATGTACCAGATATTTTTGTGGGTGGTAATGGTTCCCGTATCTTCTCCTGGCTTACAGGAGGTACCTTCAATAGTGCCAACCCGTATTTGGCTGTGCTTAAGAATATGATGATAAAGGCTTCCGGTTTAGATGAGGATTCCCGCTTTAACATCAATTTGAGCAGCCAGCCAAAGGTGGAGGTTGCCAGTGGTATGATCGAGCAGCGTCCGCATAATGATGATGAGTTCTTTGATGAAGAAAAGCAGAAGGTAACTCTCTTTGGTAAGCATGTGGATGATTATATTGCCAGCTCCGTTATTGCCGGCAACAGTTTTGTAACTGATGGTACGGCAAGCGATAAGACATCCTTTATTTCGGCCTATGATATCACCAAGGGCATCAAGGTGGAATCCTTGGATGAAATCGACAGCTTTATGGAGGC
>NZ_JAZTZI010000066.1:0-47638 GCF_045637405.1 Anaerovibrio sp. | reverse complement strand
CGGCGGCATCCTGCTGGCGTGCATGACCGGAAACGTGGGCGTCAGCGGCGGCTGGGCCTGTGGTACTGCCATGTTTTCTGTTTCCGTTGCCTGTGAAAAGCCCTGCTGGGACTGCTGTCCATCCGGATTTAGGCCCTGTTTGGCACCATTGCCAGTCACCACCTGAGTCTGCTGACCAATAAGGTTGTTCATGTCCTCCACAGTAGTTTTCTGAGGAGCCGTTTCAACAGCCTTTGTGTCCTGGGCTACAACTCTGCCGGACAAAACTGCCAGCATCTGCTGCTCCTTGGTCATATCACCTGAATTCACTACCTGAGAGCCATCTGGTGCAGTAACCTTTTCCACTGGCTGTACTGGTTTTAACAGTGCCTCAATGGACTTAGGCTGGTGCATCTCCGGCTGATTAACCTGTGGCTGGGCATTTTCGCTCTGGGCCATTGGCTGTGCCTCTACCTCAGCTACTACAGTGTCATTTACCACTACATTTGTTTTAGCAGTATCCTGAGCCTTTGCCTCAGTCTGAATGGACTGCTGCTGGAGCTGGGTAGCTGCTGTTGGCTGCTGTAATTCCTGGGCTGCTGCACTAATCTCCGGTGCTGTGGTATCCACCTGTGCCATCTGCTGAACTTGCTGTTCTGAAGCTGCCTCAGTCTGTACTGGCTTAACGGAAGCTGTCAGCTCTGCTAACGGAAGCTGAACCACCGTGGTAGCCATGGCTTCGGCTGCTATTTCTTCTGTGGCCTCATCCACCACCTCAGCTACTGCCTCTTTGGCATCAGCATCTGTGTTGGTATCAACCTTTTCAGAGTTTTTCTGCACTGCTTTTTCGTCTACAGGATTCTCTACAGCTTCCTTGACAGCCTGGTCCAGCTTATCATCCTTAATTACATCTTTAGTAGCATCTTTGGTGGCGTCTTTGGTAACGTCCTTCAGCTCAGATGAAAAGTCCTTGCCCTGCCTGCCAGTGGATGCCTTGCGGCCCTCAAAGGCTGTGTTGACATTTTTCTGCTGTACGTTGGCCTGTGGCGCAGCGGGTGCAGCAGTAAAGAGATTTGTATTTACGTTTGTTCCCATGAATTCACCTCCTTAAAAAAATTAATAATATATGGAAGGCACCGTATTGGTGCTTAACCATCAGGATTATTTTATCATAAGAAGATTAAACCATAATTAAGAAAGATTATTAATTGATTAATTATATCCTTATTCAGGATTACCACTCTGCCCCTGTTCGGTCTGTGGTGGATTCTGCATAACCCGCTTTGGTGCGCCATTATACATAATCTTGGTAATATTTGCTGCCCGGTCTGTATCAAATTTAGTCAAAACCTGGGATACCTGGGACTCATCCATACGCTGAAGGATGGAGATAACAATATCATCGTCCATGGTTTCCATAATCTTGGCAGCTTCCTCCGGCTTCATTTCATTGTAGAGACGGGCCAGCTTGGAAACACGTTTCTTTTCTGCAGCCTGTCTTTCCTTGGTCTGCTTTTCAATTTCTTCCTTGGAAAGAACCACCGGTTTAGACTTGGTCTTGGCATCATCCTTCTTTTCATCCTTCTTGGTTTCGGTACGCTTTTCCGCCTCATCCACAGAGGATTCACCATCTTCCACCGGTCTTACAAAATATTCTCCAATAATTGGCAACTCATAAAGACCATACTTTTCATTGGCTTCATTGGTATCAATAATTCTGAAGTAGATGCCTAAAAAGAAGCCGGCAATAATTATTATAAACAGCACCAGGGCTATCAGAAGAAACTTCAATATTTTTTTGAATTTACTTGGCTTTTTCTCAGCTTCGCCATTCTGATTCTCGTCCATTAAATCCACCCTATATATTTATTATCGATAAATATCCAGTACCTTATTTACATAATTTTGGGTCTCAATATAAGGAGGAACCCCACCATAATCCTTGACGGCCTGAGGACCGGCATTGTATGCGGCCACAGCCTTCTTCACATCTCCGTTGAAGGTATCCAGCATTTCCTTTATATACTTGGCACCACCATCAATGTTCTGTTGCTTGTTATATGGATCAACTCCCAAAGAGGCGGCGGTGTCAGGCATAAGCTGCATAATACCAACGGCTCCTGCGGAGGATACGGCCTCCTGATTGCCACCTGATTCAGTCTGGGCAATGGCTGCCACAAGGCGTGGATCAACGTGATACTTGGAGGCGGCTTCATTTATAAGTGCAGAGGTATCTCCCCCAAAGGATGTGGCCTCCACCTTGGTACCACTAAAATCTTTTGTAGGGTCCAGCTTGCCCTCCGCTGCCTTCAGCTCTGCGGCAAAGGAGTTCTTACCTGCAGCATTGGCATTGTAGGCAGGCTTGCTGATACCAAATCTATCATTGAGTTCATTAATGCGCTGGAATACACCTTCCAGCCCTTCTATTCTCATCATATTAAATCACCTTCACATGTACAGATGTGTTAACCCATATTTCGGAAATAGAGCTGACCGCCAATTTCATCCAGCACCTTCTGTTCCTCAAAGAGGACCTCAGCCATGTACTGCTGAAAACGTTTTTCCTTCAGCTGCTCAATGCTCTTCAGCTTGTTCATTATCTTCACCAGTTCTGTCATACGCTTTTGCCTTTCAGCCTGGCATTCCATAATGTGATGCTGCTGTTGCTCTATCTGTTCACGCTTGTAATTGAAGAAGCTGTTATAGGTCATCAGAGTTCCCACAGTAATGGTTCCCTTGCTGGTAAGGGCATCGTAATCCTTATGTCCCTGGGCCATCTGCTCCAGCAATTCCTCCAGATGATGTCTCGCTTTTTCAAGCTTTTTGGTGGCGGTGGCCAGTTCAACCTGGGCCTGGTCCTTATTCATTTTGGTAACCTTCAGCAGGGTTTCCAACTGGAACCGAAACTTTTTCATGTTTCACTGCCTCCACCGTTTTTATACTAAATGGCTTCCAATCTCTCTATGGTTTCATCGAAGCCCTGAACCTCGAATACCCCCTGACATAGGAAGTCATTAATGGCATCTATTTTCTGTATTGCCTCGTCAATTTTCTGGCTGGAGCCCTTGACGTAGGCACCAATGTGTATCAAATCCTCGGCATCCTTATATACTGCCATAAGAGCCCTTAGTTTTCGGTTGGCATCCATGTGTTCATTCGGCACAACGGCTGACATTACACGGGATACACTGGCCAATACATCTATGGCCGGGAAGTGATTCTGGGCCGCAATATTTCTGGAAAGCACTATATGTCCATCAAGAATACTTCGCACCGCATCGGCTATTGGCTCATTCATATCATCACCATCAACCAGTACGGTATAAATCCCAGTTATGGAACCCTTTTCGCTGGTGCCGGCTCTCTCCAAAAGTCTTGGAAGAAGGGCAAATACGGAAGGGGTGTAGCCTCTTGTGGCTGGTGGCTCACCAACTGTAAGCCCCACCTCACGCTGAGCCATGGCAAATCGGGTTACTGAGTCCATCATAAGGATAACCTTGCGTCCTCTGTCACGGAAATACTCCGCTATCGCAGTGGCTGTCATGGCACCTTTAATGCGCACCAAAGCAGGCTTGTCCGAGGTAGCTACTACAACTACAGAACGCTTTAAGCCCTCTTCACCCAAATCGCGCTCGATAAATTCCTTTACCTCACGGCCACGCTCACCCACCAGCGATATTATACTGATGTCGGCTTCAGTATTACGGGCTATCATGGACAAAAGGGTGGATTTACCAACGCCGCTGCCGGCCATAATACCAATTCGCTGACCCTGTCCCATGGTTATAAGGCCATCAATGGCCCTTACGCCAACATAAAGGGACTCCTTGATAACCGGCCTGTCAAGAGGGGCCGGTGGATCAGCCTGAAGGGGATATTCCTCCTTACAAAGGATAGGTCCCTTGCCATCTATAGGGTTTCCCAGACCGTCGATTACCCGTCCCAAAAGCTCCGGGCCAACCTTGACTTGGAGAACCTTCTGGGCTGATACGACCTCACAGCCTGGGCCAATCCCCTTGGAATCCCCCAAGGGCATGAGAAGAACCTTACCATCCCGAAAGCCTACTACTTCAGAAGGAACTGGCTCCACATCGGGAAAATGTGACTTAACATAGCACAATTCCCCCATGCTGACATTTGGTCCCTGGCACTCAATAACCAGACCAACCATCTGTACCACCTTGCCTATCATACGCATAGGCTTGCTGTTTTCAACTGCGTTAGTAAACTTTTTCAGGTTGATTTCCATTATTTCATAACATCCCTAATAGACTGCTCAATTACTTCAAGCTGAGTGCTCAGCTTGGCATCTATAGTTCCATTAGGTGATTCAATAACCACATCACCTAATTTCAAGGTTTCATCGGATTCAATGGTCAGCTCACATTTTCCCTCCATTGTGGTAAGGTAATCGGAGCGGGCCATAAGCACCAATTCATAGGCCTCAGGGCAAACCCGGACCGTAATCTGGGGCTGGTCCTTAACCTTTTCGATGGCATTTTGCACCAACGGCAATACCATCTGTGGTATATCAATAAAATGCTGGGGAATAACCTTATTGGCGATTTCAATAACCATTTCAGCAATGGTATTTTCAGCCTTGGTCACATAATCCAGAGCCTCCTGCTGGGCCACCTTTACGGTGTTCTCAGCTTTGGCATTGGCATCAACAATAATATGATGCTGTTCCTCCTGGATCTGCTCCATGCCCTCCTGACGTCCGGCTTCAATGCCTTCCTGTCTTCCGGCTTCCCTAGCTTCATCTTTTATCTTATCAGCCTGGGTGGTGGCTTCAGAAATAATTTTTTCTGCCTCAACCCGGGCTTCCTGTCTTGTAATCTCACTGGCAATTTCAGCATCCTTGAGCTTCTGAATGGCTGCCTCCTCCTTACGGCGGATGTTGGCCAACATATTTTCACGAGCTTCTTCGCTCATGGCAGATGAATCTTCCTCCACCTGCTCCTTGGGACGCTCAAACTTGGGAGTCTCCACTATATGGGGATCCTCCTTCCAGACTACACCTTTCAGCACCCTAGACAATCATTTCGTCACCCTTTCCACGGGAAATAACAATCTCGCCCTTTTCTTCCAGACGACGGATGACATTTACGATACGCTGCTGAGCTTCCTCAACATCACGAATCTTAACAGGTCCCATGAACTCGATTTCTTCACGCAGCATATCGCCGGCACGTTTGGACATATTCTTGAAAACCTTGCCCTGAACATCGGAGTTGGTAGCCTTGAGGGCCAAGGAAAGGTCCTTGGTATCCACCTCGCGGAGTACCATCTGAAGGGAACGGTCGTCGATCATTACAATGTCCTCGAATACGAACATGAGCTTCTTGATTTCTTCGGTGAGCTCTGGGTTGTCCACTTCCAGGGCATCTACAATGCCCTTCTCTGTAGCACGGTCTACGCGGTTCAGTACCTCTACGATAGCCTTTACACCACCGGCATCGGTGAAGTCCTGAGTTACCAGAGCAGACAGCTTACGCTCCAAAACTCTTTCCACCTCACGGAGTACATCTGGTGATGTACGGTCCATGATGGCAATTCTCTTGGCAACCTCAGCCTGCCGTTCCGTTGGCAATGAAGACAAAATAGTAGCAGCCTGATCCGGGTCAAGATAGGCCATAATCAGAGCTATGGTCTGAGGATGCTCATTCTGAATGAAGTTTAACAGCTGGCTTGGGTCAGTCTTATGCAGGAAGTCAAATGGACGCACCTGAAGGCTGGTAGTAAGACGACTGATAATAGCAGACGCCTTTTCGGAGCCCAATGCTTTTTCCAGTACGTTCTGTGCATATTCCAGACCACCGGAGGACAAGTAGCTCTTGGCCATGGCCATCTGATAAAATTCACTGATTACGGCTCTTTTCTGCTCCGGAGAAATCTGCTTCTGATTGGCAATTTCCAATGTAAGCTTTTCAATTTCTTCATCGTTCATGTGCTTGAACAGCATGGCAGAATACTCTGGGCCGAGGGTTATAAACAAAATCGCAGCTTTTTGCTGATTTGTCATTTCTGGTTCTTTGTCACCATACATATCCATAGTCTTTAGTCCTCCGACAGCCAAGTCTTAACAAGCAAAGCAATCTCGGCAGGTTTGTTGCGGATGAGTTCTTCGATAACCTGGCGCTCGTTGATATGTTCCTGCTCCTCTGGTGTGAGCTCGTCTGGCTCAACAGTACCAGCCTCAATAGCAGCAGCACGTTCTGCTTCCAAACGCAATCTCTCTTCCTCTTCCAGTCTTGCCTGTTCCTCGGCAGCCTCCCTTGCCAAACGCTCCTTTTCCCGCTTTCTTCTAATATAGAAGCCAACAATAAGAGCAATTATCAGGAGTATCAAGCCGATGGCAATATACATATTTCTGGCCTGACGATCCTTTTCTGCCTGTTCCTCAGCTGCACGCTTGTCAGCCAGTTCAGTGCTGAATGGCAACGGCTCAACGGATACGGTATCACCGCGCTCCTGATTGATGCCTACGGCAGAGGATACAGAACGGGAAATGCTTTCCTGCTGGGCAGGAGTGATATCGTCATTTACCAGAACGGCAATATTCACACGCTTAATAGAACCAGGTGAAGCAATTGTCTTCGCCTTGGCTTCGTTAATTTCGTAGTTCTTGGTGGTTTCCTTCTTGGAATACTCAGCATTGGAATTATTCTCAGTAGCCACATAACCTGGTACGTTAGCCTGAGTGCCCGCAGGACCACCTGGAGTATTGGAAGTACCATTATAGGACTCATTGACGGTCTGCTCACTGCGGATAATTCCAGAATCATCTACTACAGGAGTAAAGGTCTGAGTATCAGTCTGACGCTGGTCAAAGTCAAGCTCAACATTGACGCGGACATAGGAACGCCCCTCACCCAAGGCCTGATCCAGCATGGTCTGAACATCCTTCTGCATACGGTCCTGAACCTTGCGGGTCATTTCCAGCTGAGTCATGGTCTTGACGCTTACGCTATTTTCCTCTTCATCATCCGGATCGTTGAGTATTTTACCAGTTTCGTCAACAACAGTAATATTTTCAGGCGAAAGCCCCTGGATACTATTGGAAGCCAGGTTAACAATGCCCTTTATTTCTTTTTTATTTAACTGAGTGTTTGCCTTCAGCTTCAGCATAATAGATGCTGTTGCCGGTTTTTCATTCTTCTTGTAAAGGCTATCCTCCGGGAGTACTATATGTACTCTGGCCTTTTCTACAGCCTCAATTTGTTCAATAGTACGGGTCAGCTCGCCCTGCAACGCCTGAAGATAGTTGACCTTGTTCTGGAACTCAGTAACGCCCAGCTTGCTGTCATCAAAAATCTCAAAGCCCTTGTTTCCATGAGGGAGGCCCTCGGTAGCAAGCTGCAGTCTGGCTTCATGAACATTGGCAGATGGAACCAAAATAGTGGTACCCTGCTTAGTCTCCTGAACCTCGTATTCTATTTTATCTTCCTTGAGCTTTGCCGCTACTTCACCAGCATCCTTTGTTTCCATATTAGTAAACAAAGGAACCATATCAGGCTTGCCGCCATACATGAAGCTGGCACCAATAATCAGAAGCACCAGCAGTACAATACCGCCGATGGCCATATAACGCTGTTTTTTAGTGGTTTTTTCCCAAAGCTGAAGGTATTTTTCTTTCCACTCGCCCATTATCTCAATCCCTTCGCTGTGTTTTGCATGATTTTACCAAAAAATTATACCTGCATGCGCATAATTTCCTGATAAGCTTCCACAGCTTTGTTGCGAACCTGAAGGGTAAGCTGCAATGCGATATCAGCCTTTTCAGCTGCCACTACAACCTGAGATATATCTTCCACCCGGCCGGCTGCCAGCAGGGCATTCATTTTCTCTGATTCTTTTTCAAGGGCATTTACATTACCCAGGGCATCCCCAAGATATTCTCCAAAGGTCTTTACCACGGGAGCTTCCTGAGTTTCGCCCAAATGACTCTCAGCATGCATAGAAACCGGAGTCATTTTTAATGCTTCTATCTGCATCATGTCACCTCATTTATTTACTGATACTCAAGGCCTGTGTAGCCATACTTTTCGCTGCATTAATGGTAGTAACATTGGCCTCATAGGCGCGGGAGGCAGTAATCATATCCACCATCTCATTTACAATATTAACATTTGGCAGCTCAACATAGCCATCTGCATTTGCATCCGGATGGCCTGGATCATATACCAGCTTGCCCTGAGTCGGATCCTCCTGAATAGCAACAGCTCGAACACCATCGCCACTCTTTTTTCCAAACTCAGACTTGGAAATCTCACCAGAGAGAACTCTGGCAAAATTCTTGTTGTGCATTTCTCTAGGTTCAAATACCACGAACTTACGCTTGAACGGTGTACCGTTCTCAGTACGGGTAGTATTAACATTAGCAATGTTGTTGGATATAACATCCATTCTGAGACGCTCAGCTGTCAAACCGGAAGCAGCTGCATCTATGCCACCAAACATACTCATAAGCTGTTCTCCATTCTGTAATATATATAATGAAAGAATTAATTATTTCCTCTGTAATTTACAATCTTATTTGCTGGTAATAGTAGTCTTCAGCTTTTGAATAAAGCTACCCATTTCCTTGGTCATGGCATTATAATAAATCTGGTTTTTGGCCATGTTTGCCATTTCCTTATCAATATCAACATTATTCTTGTCCGTTCTCATTGTGGTACTTTCGTCCATGACAACAGTCGCCTCTGCCCGCTCTCTCATAGGAATAGGTAAATGACGGTCATGGGTACGCACCATCTCAAGACCCAGCTTTTTATCCAGGCCCATTTCCTTGGCCAACAGACTTTCAAATACAACGTCGCTTTTTTTAAACTTAGGAGTATTTACGTTGGCTATATTGTTACTGATTACTTCATGTCTGAGGTTAGCTGCTGACATGCCTCGGGACAGATAATCCATAGTAGAAACATTAAAAATCTGGTCCAACATGGGTTTATATCCTCCTAAAACAATTATCTTATAACGCAATTAGGCGCAATTCGATATACTACTAAAATTCTACATATAATTAAAAAATCCTTGTCTATTCTAACATATTTATTGAGAATCAAGAAGATTTTTTCATACTTTTTCCATAAATCACCAGTAAATGTGACTATTGTCCACTATACTTTATAACCATCTTTGGTTAATTATAATTATATTTTTTTGATTAAAAAAACAAGGAGATTGTAACCTAAAGATAACAAGCTCCTTGCTTTTAAAATCGTCACAAATGATAACAATCCATTATTATCACTCAGATTCCTTTGCCAATTCTTCAATACCCTTCCAAAGATACTCATTCAGTACCTTAATATGAGTTCCCTTCATACCCTGGGATTTCGGTTCAACAACCCCGGCAGACTCCAGCTTGCGAAGGGCATTAACGATAACTGAACGGGTAATATCCAGGTTGGCAGCAATCTTGGAAGCGTTAACAGCGCCGTCCTTGCCGCCCAGTTCACGGAATATTTCAATGGTGGCAAGTGCTTCAGATATGGACAGAGTGCCCAGAGCCATGCGGACATTTTCCTTCTTCTGGGTCTCTTCCTGATTTTTCCTGGAACGATCATGGAGCATTTCCATACCAACTACAGCCGCACTGTACTCAGCCAAGAGAAGGTCATCATTGGTAAAATCCTCATTGTATCGTGCCACCACCAGTGTGCCAATGCGTTCACCTACGCCATAAATAGGAACAATGGTGGTATTCTTTCCATGGAACTTGCACTTGGTTTCGCTGTCATCCACAAAAGCACAAAGGCCGGACTTGGAACGAAGGTTAGCAGAGGTCTCATCGATCTTGTTGAGCCAATTTACATAATGGCGGGGAAATTTGCCAACAGCCACTACATTATCAACCATCAAATCACATTCAAAATCATCCTGAAACGAATAGCCATAAATGCTGCCATCTGTATCTACAATATATACATTTGCATCAATAACATTGCTGAGTACCGTGGCAATTTCCTTATATTCCACATTGTGAAACCGCTGCAATACTCTGTTAATTTTTCTTGTTCTCTCCAAAAGAGTAGCCATACTCTTTTCCCTCCTAGTTATATATTATCTTTCCTTTTTAGTGCAATTTATTCTACCACAAAAAACAAAAATAATCACATAAAATTGTGATTATTTTTGTTTTAATTATTTATATTTTAAATATTCTTCTTTTTTGATACATTTCCTATTTCTGGCTTTTTATCTTTATTAGAGAATAAACTGGCTTACATCCTGATTAACAACAATCTCAGAAAGTGCTTCCTTTACATAGGCCTCATCCACAACCACATGCTTTTCCTCCAGATCAGGTGCATCGAAGGAAAGGTTTTCCAGCAGCTTCTCCAGAATAGTATGGAGGCGGCGGGCACCTATATTTTCATTCTGGTTGTTTACATCGCAGGCCAGCTTTGCCAGACAGTCAATAGCCTCATCGGTAAATTCCAGATCGATGCCTTCAGTTCCCATAAGAGCCTTATACTGCTTAATAAGGGCATTCTGTGGCTCCGTGAGAATACGCTTGAAATCCTCCTTGTCCAGGGAAGTAAGCTCAACGCGAATAGGGAAACGGCCCTGAAGCTCCGGAATCAAATCAGATGGCTTGGAGGTGTGGAAGGCACCGGCGGCAATAAAGAGTATATGATCAGTCTTAACAGGACCATACTTGGTCATTACAGTGGAGCCTTCGACGATTGGCAGAATATCACGCTGTACACCGTCACGGGCCACGTCATGATTACTGCCATGACCACCGCTGGAGGCCACCTTGTCAATTTCATCAAGGAATACAATACCGCTGGTTTCTGCCACCTTTACGGCTTCCTCGGTAACCTCTTCCATATCCACCAGCTTCATAGCTTCTTCCTGCTGGAACAGCTTACGGGCTGCCTCCACGGTGACCTTCCGCTTTTTATGCTTCTTTGGCATCATACTGCCAATAATATCCTGAATATTGTCACCCATTCCCTCTAAGGAAGAACCGGCAAACATACCCACCATTGGCTTATTGTTATCCTCGATATCAATTTCAATCATCTTGTCTTCGTACTCACCGGCCAAGAGCTTTTTACGGCACCATTCACGGCCAGCCTGATACTGCTTTGGTTCCTCATCAGAATTCCCCTCGGCTTCCTCATCATTGGAACCGCCAAAGAGCTGGCCAAACGGATTCACCACGGATTTCTTTGGCTGTGGCACCATAACATCAAGGATGCGTTCCTCTGCCATTTCCGCAGCCTTTTCCTGTACCTCCTCCAGGCGGGAAGAACGTACCATACGCACAGAGGTTTCAGCCAGATCACGGATAATTGATTCCACATCACGGCCCACATAACCTACCTCGGTAAATTTGGTAGCCTCCACCTTAATAAACGGTGCCTTGACCATTTTGGCCAGGCGGCGGGCAATCTCAGTTTTGCCCACACCTGTGGAGCCAATCATCAGGATGTTCTTTGGAATGATATCATCCTTCATGCTTTCACTGTCCAGCTGACGGCTGCGCCAACGATTTCTGAGGGCAATAGCCACAGAGCGCTTGGCTGCCTTCTGCCCAACTATATATTTATCTAATTCCTCAACAATTTGCTTTGGAGTCTGTTCATTCATTTATAAAATCCTCCGTATCTCGTACTGTTAGTCCAATTCTTCAACCTTAATATTGTGGTTGGTATATACACAAATATCTGCGGCAATGGTAAGGGCTTCCTTGGCAATTTCCGCAGCAGAGAGCTCAGTATGCTTTACAAGAGCCCGGGCTGCAGAAAGGGCGTAAAAGCCGCCAGAACCGATAGCACCAACTCCGCCATCCGGCTCAATGACCTCGCCATTACCGGAAATCATTAAGAGATTTTCCTTGTCAGCCACCAAAAGGAGTGCCTCCAGCTTGCGCAGCACCTTATCAGTGCGCCACTGCTTGGCCAGCTCCACAGAGGCTCTTGGCAGATTACCGTTATAGGCCTCCAGGGTTGCCTCAAATTTTTCAAAAAGGGTGAAGGCGTCAGCCACAGAACCGGCAAAGCCGGCCAGTACCTTACCATGGTACAGACGGCGCACCTTTCTGGCACTTGCCTTCATTATGGTATTCTGACCAAAGGTAACCTGGCCATCACCGGCGATGGCGGTTTTGCCATTATGTTTAACTGCAACTATTGTGGTTGCGTGAAATTGTGTTTCCATTTATTTCTCCTCATATTATTACTTTAGAATGAGACTGCTGTCTTTCACGCCGTATCAGTCCCATTCCAAACTATAAGCATTTCGCGAAATCATCTATTATCCCTTGCCTAACATAATCCACGAATAAAAAATCTAATTCCTTTATAAACTCTGCTTAAACTCTTCCAGTGTTGCCAGTGCCCGCTCAGCGATGCGCTGTTTTTTCAGCTTCTTGTCACGGATTTTTTCCTTTATAGGTGACATAATGCCAAAGTTTACGTTCATAGGCTGAAAGTGCTTTGCAGGCGCGGTGGTAATGTAATGGCACAGGGAACCATGGGCGGTTTCCTGCGGGAATACTACCGGCTCCAACCCCTTACAGATACGTGCTGCATTAATACCAGCCACCAAGCCGGAGGAGGCGGATTCCACATATCCCTCAACGCCTGTCATCTGACCTGCAAAGAAAAGATTATCATTGCCCTTGAACTGCATGGTAGGCCGCATAGTTTCCGGGGAATTAATAAAGGTGTTTCTGTGCATTACCCCATAGCGGACAAATTCTGCATTTTCAAGTCCCGGAATCATTCCAAATACGCGACGTTGCTCCGGCCACTTAAGATGTGTCTGAAAGCCTACAATATTATAGAGGGTACCATCTGCATTATCCTGACGAAGCTGTACCACTGCATAAGGCAGCCTGCCATCAGCAGGATTTTCCAGCCCCACCGGCTTCAGTGGCCCAAAAAGCAGGGTATCTTCACCTCGGGAGGCCATTTCCTCCACTGGCATACAGCCCTCAAAAAATTTTTCCTTTTCAAAATTGTGGGTAGGTGCCTTCTCGGAATTAACCAGCTCTGTCCAGAATCTATGGTATTCTTCCTTATTCATTGGGCAATTAATATAAGCCGCTTCACCCTTGCCATAACGGGAAGCCTTCCAGGCCTTGGTCATATCAATAGACTCAAGGGTAACTATTGGCGCAGCAGCATCATAGAAATAGAGATACTCCTGTCCCATAAGCTCCCCAATATTTTCCGCCAGCTTGCCTTCCGTAAGAGGCCCACTGGCAATAATGGTAACGGCATTATCTTCATAAGGAATTTCTTCCAGCTCCTTATGAATGACGTTGATTAATGGATGATTGGAAACCTTTTCAGTTATATAACGGCTGAAGCCCAAACGGTCCACAGCCAACGCCCCACCGGCCGGAACCTTGGTGGCATCAGCAGCTTCCATAATAATGGAGCCAAGACGGCGCATTTCCTCCTTGAGAACACCTACGGCATTTTCCAGACCAGCCCCTCTAAGGGAGTTGCTGCAAACAAGCTCCGCAAACAGGTCAGTCTTATGAGCCGGGGTATTCTTTACCGGGCGCATCTCATATAAATCAACTTTTATACCTCTGCTGGCAGCCTGCCAGGCAGCTTCACTGCCTGCCATTCCGGCTCCAACTACGATTATTTTATCCATTCTGTTCCTCTTTTGCCTTTTGGGCTTCCTCTGCCTTTTGGGCTTTCTTGGCCTGCTTTAAAAGCTCCTTGTTGATTGGATGGTCAATTCTGGTCTTGCAGTCTGCATTATAGCAGTATACCAATCCACGACCATTTCTGTAATAATGCTTAAGCTGCAACGAACCGCACTCAGGGCATGGCTCTGGAATTGGTGCATCCCAGCTTACAAAATCACACTCCGGATATTTGTTGCAACCGTAGAAGCCTTTGCCACGACGGGATTTGCGCTCTACGATATGGCCGTCACACTTAGGGCACTTTACACCGGTATCCTTTAAAATCGCCTTGGTATTGCGACATTCAGGGAAGCCCGGACAAGCCAGGAACTTACCAAAGCGGCCCTGCTTAACCACCATCATGCGGCCGCAGATATCACATGGCACATCGGAAACCTCCACCGGAAGCTCTACATGACCAATGGCCTCATCAGCCTTCTCCAGTGTCTCTGCAAAGGGCTCATAAAATTCGCGAAGGAGATCCGTCTTATTCACCTTGCCCACGGCAACGCTGTCCAGCTTGCCCTCCAAATCAGCGGTGAACTTGGCATCTACTATATCCTTGAAATATTCCTTCAGCATATCCACAACAATATCTCCCAGCTCAGTTGGCTGGAAGGATTTACTGATACGCTGTACATAGCCACGGGCCAATATTGTTTCGATAATTGGGGCATAGGTGCTTGGTCGGCCAATGCCCATTTCCTCCAGGGTTTTAACCAGAGAAGCATCATTATAGCGAGGTGGTGGCTCGGTAAAGTGCTGGACTGGATTTACCTTAAAGAGGTTAATATCATCACCTACGGTCATATCCGGCAGAATTACATCCTTGTCGTTGGTGTCTGCCATGGTATAAACGGCTGTAAAGCCGGCAAATTTCATTTTGGAGCCAGTGGACTTCAGGGTAAACTCTTCCTTAACGTCCTTGGCCTTGCCATCGTTTTTAATGGTAACAGTGAGTCTGTCAAATACAGCTGGAACCATCTGGCTGGCCACAAAGCGCTGCCAAATGAGCTGATACAGCTTAAACTGGTCCTTGCTGAGATATTTTTCAATCTGCTGCGGTACCATCATGGCACTGGTAGGGCGAATAGCCTCATGGGCATCCTGGGCCTTCTTTCCAACGGAATAAATATTGGCTTTGGCAGGATAATACTTATCACCGAAGTTTTCAAGTATATATTCCTTTGCCTCCTGCTGTGCCTGCTCTGAAATACGAACGGAATCAGTACGCATATATGTAATAAGACCCACAGGGCCCTTGCGTCCCAAATCAATACCTTCGTAGAGCTGCTGTGCCACCATCATGGTACGCTTGGAGGTAAAACCAAGCTTTCTGGCAGCATCCTGCTGTAGGCTGGAGGTGGTAAAAGGCGGTGCCGCCTTGCGGGAGGTCTGACGTTCCTTGATGTCGCTAACCTTCCATTTGCAGGCTTCCATTTTCTCCTGAATAGCCCTGGCCTGGTCCCCCTTGCTGATTTCCAGCTTTTTCCCGTTAATCTGGGAAAGCTCCGCCTCAAACTGGGGAGATGTACCCTTTTTCAGCTTGGTGCCGATAGTCCAATACTCTACAGAAACAAAGTCCTGTATTTCCTTTTCACGGTCGCAAATAAGCTTTACAGTTACTGACTGTACACGACCGGCACTAAGGCCCTTTCTGACCTTGCGCCAAAGAAGCGGGCTCAGCTTGTAACCCACTATACGGTCCAGCATACGGCGGGCCTGCTGGGCATCCACCATATCCAAATCGATGGAGTGAGGTTCCTTGACAGCTGCCTGAATAGCTGGTTTGGTTATTTCATTAAATACAATACGACAATCTGAATCACTGTCGATATCAAAGATGTGTGCTAAATGCCAGGCAATGGCCTCGCCCTCGCGGTCAGGGTCGCTTGCCAGATATATTTTATCAGCCTTCTTGGCTTCTTTTTTCAGTTCCTTTATAAGATCACCCTTGCCGCGGATGTTAATATACTTTGGTTCAAAGTTATTGTCCACATCTATGGCAAACTGGCTCTTGGGCAGGTCGCGAAGATGCCCCATGGAGGCCTTAACCACATACCCCTTGCCAAGGTAACGCTCAATGGTCTTAGCCTTGGTAGGCGACTCCACCAACACCAAGGTATTCTTGGTATCCTTGGTCTTCTTGGACTTGGCAGTGGTCTTTTTTGCAGTTTTCTTGGTGGTCTTTTTAGCAGCAGTTTTTTGGGCTGCTGTTTTCTTCTTTACGTCTTCATTTTGCGTTGCAGTCACAAAATGTCCCCCTTTATTTCCTTACATACAAATGAGCCTCATTACTTTTTATTATCCCCCGAATTTCCAACTGGAGCAGCAAAAAGGCTATGCTGGCAGGGTCACCGCCATGCAAATTGTATATAATTTCATCAACTGATAATGGTCTGTCAGGAGTAAGGAGGCTGTATATACGCCTTTCTTCCTCCGATAATGCAAATTTCTTTTCCATATTATCATTTTTTGCTGATAAAGTCTTGTTTTTTATAAAATCACCGTACTCTGATATTATATCGCCAATGTCAAGTACCAGCTTGGCCCCCTGCTGAATCAGCTTATTACACCCAATACTCCCCTGGGTAAAGATGCCACCGGGAATGGCAAAAACATCACGATTTTCCTTAAGGGCATAATCCACAGTAATAAGGGCACCGCTTCTTTGGGCCGCCTCCACCACCAGGGTACCACGGCACATGCCGGCAATAATTCGGTTACGGGCCGGGAACGTATACCTTGTTGGCTGGGTACCGGGTAAGTATTCAGATATAACCGCCCCTATTTCGGAAATTTCTTCCAATAATTTTTTGTTAGAAGGGGGATAGGCCACATCCACTCCACAGCCCAAAACGGCATGCGTAATCCCACCAACGGATAATGCTCCTTTATGGCTTTCAGTATCCACCCCATAGGCTGCACCACTGACAATAGTGATTCCCAAGGACGCAAGGCCGGAGGAAAATCTTTCAGCCACTGCTCTACCATAGGGGCTTATTTTTCGTGAGCCCACCACAGCAATTTGTGGCTGGGTGTTATCCAAGTGACCTCTGTAAAATAAAATGTGGGGTGGCGCGAAGGTTTCCTTCAATAAAATTGGGTAATCCTCATCCTCCTGTGATACCAGCTTGATATGCTGCTTATGGCATATATCCGGCAGTTTCTCCGGATAGGAGGAATTGTCCCGGCGAAATTGCCGTAAGCTATCCAATTTATTATCTGTTAAGAGGTTGGTATGGGCCAACTCACTGTCTGAGGCTTTCCAAATGCCCGAGCCTGTTTTAAAGACATCCAAAAGCTGCGTGAGTATAGCGTTGGTCATGCCTGGAATATTTTGTAAAACTGATAAATAATATTTTTCCATCTTTATCTCCACTTACTATATTTTTGTATTATAGTTATATTTTATTAAATAATTAGTTGGTTGTGAAGTGTTTAATTGTTATATAAGCGCAACTTATAAATTTGGATAAAAAAAGACAGACTACAATAATTGCAGTCTGTCGAAAAATTATTTAATTTGTAAACAGCTTATCCCAATATGCGTAGAGAATCATCAGGAACACCAATATTAAGATGATAACATCACCCATAATCAATCCACATCCTCAAGTCTTGGGTTGTCGCTAAAGGCCCGACCAGCCTTGGCACATGGCTTGCCATTAACCAAAACAATATCAGCGGTGAAATCAGCGTTGGTGGCAAAAATATTACTGCCCACAGCATATACATCCACAGGGACGTTATTAGTCTCAAAGAGACGGATACGCTCAGGATTAAAGCCACCGGAAACCATGATCTTCACATTGTTGAAGCCCTCAGCATCCAATGCCTCACGGACATTTCTTACCAGCTGCTCATTTACACCAGTTGGCTTGAAATGACCCATCTGGCCAATAAGGGACTTATCCACCATCTTGTCCGAGGTATCAAGGCGCACACCGTAGAGCTTATCCCCCAGAGCATGGGCCACCTTCAGGCTGGTGCCTACACAGTCATTGTTGAAATCCACCAGGGCTACACGACCGATTTTAGGGTCGATGTACTTATCAAACATCTCAGTGGCCTTCAGGGTATCACCTTCACAAGCAGCAATAAGAGCATGAGGAATAGTGCCTGCTGCTTCGATTCCCCAGCTAATGGCATTGGCAGGAGTGGAAACATTGGTCATGCCACCGATCTTGGCTGCATAGCCGTCACCCTTTTGAACTGCATAATGGTCAAAACGGGAAGGAAAGAACAATACAGGCTTACCATTGGCTGCCTCCACTGCCTTGGCGCAATTGGTTGCCACCTTGGTCTGGCGGGCAATAATGCCCAGATATACAGTCTCCAAATGGCTGAAGTCAGCCAAATCGCCTTCAATAGTCATAACTGTCTCCCATGGCTCAATTTTGTCGCCATCGTGGAGAGCGCGAATCTTGATTTTTTCCGGATGATAGGCACAACGCTTAATAAGTGCAATGGCCTCATCGATACCGCAGAGGGTGGCATAGTCACGCTGGAAAATCTGCATGGTTACAGTTGGATGATAGTCAGCATGATTGAGAATCTCCTGAGTACGGAGAAAATATATGTCACTATACAGTCCGCTCTTAATCTCGTCTACCGGAAAGTCAAAGCTTTCTGGATTAAGCCGCTTCTTTGTCATAAAATATGCCTCCTAAAAATTAACCAGCTTCAAATTACTCTCGATAAGCTAGTTTTATTTTATCTCGTACTGTCTTATGATACAATGAAAAGGACAACAAACCAAAATAAAATAATGAGATTTTCCCATGGAAAGCCATATTATAACTTTATCCCCCCTATCATCCGATGACATTGAAAAGGAAATGCAAAGCATCAATGTTTCTGCACGGGGTATAGAAATAATGAAGGAAAAGCTGATTTTCCGCTGTTTTAGAATAACCGATGTGGATACCAGAGCAGCCAACATTTTAAAGCAAACCATGCTGAGCCAGGGGGCCGAGGCAGCTGTTTCTGCAGGTACGGTAAATCTAAGTGCCAGCCACACAGATGTAATAGTCGGAGCCACCCTGCACCAGCTCAGACACGCTGTAGCCCGTCTCAAGGAACAGCCCTGGGGACTGAAAGACATCGCCCATAACATCGAAAAAGAGTATTTGTAATTATATCTTTATTTATATCTTTTTAGGCAGGAATTAAAAATCCTTTGGCGAATAAGTACCTATACGACAAAATATTCCAAAGGAGTTGGTTTATGTGGCAAAAATCAGAATAAACAATATGATGTTTTATGGGTTCCACGGTCAGTACGAGTATGAGCGTGAGCAGGGCCAGAAATTCTACTTTGATGTGGAAGTAACCACAAAGAATGACAAGGTTGTGGAAAGTGATGATGTGGCAGACACCATCAACTCCAGTACTATTTATTCCATAGTAAAGGAGGCAGTGGAAAACAAAAAGTTCCACCTGCTACAGGCTCTGGGCGGTCATATTGGCGATAAGCTGATTGCCCACAGTGACGTGGTGGCCGAAGTAAAGGTTACCATCCGCAAACAGTATGTTCCTATCTCCGGTGCCTTGGATTTCGTTGAGATAGAAGTCATCCGTAAGTCTCAATAATTTAATAATTTTTGATGAAATACAAAGAACCTGTACATCACATCAGTACGGGTTCTTTTTATGTACACTTTTGCATTAAATATAAATAAAGAAAAAAAGACGGAGCGTTAAGCTCCGCCAAATAGAAGTTTTAAATTACTCTGCGTGCGCCGATGTAGCATGAACCCCAGTAACCACTGTACAGGGAATCTACAGCAACACCACGGCTGGAAGATGCATTGATGAAGGAACCATCGCCGAGATAGATACCAACATGGGATGCACCATAATCGTAAGTGGAGAAGAATACCAAATCACCTGGGATTAACTCACCACGGGATACTGGCATACCAACCTCATACTGTGCATCTGCAGTGCGTGGAAGATAAATTCCGGCATTTGCAAATACATAGCGTACATAACCAGAACAATCGAAACCACTTGGGGAAGTACCACCGAATACATAAGGTACACCAATGTAGTTCATTGAATTGGAAATGATACGGCGGGAAATGGAGTTGAAGCTACGGCTTACCTGTGGCATCTCTCTACCCATCAATGCAGAATAGGTAGAAGGGCCAACAAGGCCATCAGCGTCAAGGCCCTGATTGCTCTGGAACATCTTAACTGCAGCTACAGTAGCTGGTCCAAAGTCACCATCAGCGGCAACATCATATCCAAGGTTAGCTAACTGACCTTGAATCTCTGCCACCTCACTTCCCTGATCTCCCATACGAAATGCTGTGGCATTGCACACGGAAAAAACGCACACAAACATCATGGATAGCGCGAAAATACGCATAACCTTACCCAAAAAGACACTCCTCTCTCTATGCGCCTACGAGGTTAGCTGTCGGGTTAGGGTTGAGAAAGACTACCCTTTAAGATCCACTTGTGCAGCATCCATACTGCAACAGCTGATTTTCATTCACCCCAAAAATTTGGTTCCCCCGCTCCATGGGCTGGATTAGGCTTTTTATAGATATATATGCCCATTATATTAGATTATAAAATGCTATGAGTGATCAATAAGCCGAGTTCTGTTCCGCCGAAGCGGTGACAATCATTTATCTGGACTGCCAGTTGCCTGACAGCTCTAGCGACACACCCGGAAGGTCAGCGGGCCGCCTCATACCCTTCCCTATTCGGTCTTGCTCCATGTGGGGTTTATCAAGCCAGCCAGTCACCTGACTGCTGGTGCGCTCTTACCGCACCTTTCCACCCTTACCTAGCGAACCAGGCGGTTTCCTTTTCTATGACACTTTCCCTAAGGTCACCCTCGCTGGACGTTATCCAGCACACTGCCCTGTGGAGCCCGGACTTTCCTCAAACGAAGTAAATCGTCAGCGATTGTCTTTCACGCTCATAACACGTTAATTATAACATTCTGAAAAATAGGTGTCAAACGACATAGGACAAAATTGGTCATATAATGAGTATATGTTGATTATCTTTTGATGTCATTGACCAACTCGTGTACTTTTTGTTCGATATTATCAGACTGCGTTATTTCGGTAACCACAGCCATATTTTTAGCTCCATGTTCCCATACATGAAAAATATTTTGAGTTTTTATACCACCAATTGCTACAAAAGGCACAAGAGAATTTTGAGCTGCATACTCCACATAGGAAAAACCAACGGGCTCAGCAGTGGCCTTGGTTTGAGTAGCAAAGACAGGACCAACTCCCACATAATCTATCACGTCTTTTAAGCGGTTTGCTGCCTCTAATTGGTCCGGGTTATGGGTCGAAAGTCCGATAACCATGTCTTTACCCACGATTTGTCTGACAACTTCCACCGGCAAATCATCCTGACCCACATGAATTCCGTCAGCTTCCACCGCCAAGGCCAAATCCACAAAATCATCAATAATAAATGCCGCCCCATATTCACGGGTGAGTTTTCGCAGCTCCACACATTCCCTGTAACGGGCCAAACCGCTTTTTTCCTTTTCCCGGTACTGCACAAAGCGAATACCAGCTTCCAGCATGGCCCTTACTACTTCATAGTTGCTTCTCCCCAATGATGCTTTTTCAGCAGTGATTCCATAAATTGGGAAGCTCTTAAATAGCTCCATGGTTTCCTGTCTTGTCATAATCAGCCTTCTTTCTCGCCAACTACCTTAAAGAAATCTTCGGATATATTATCCTCACAAATCTCCACATCAGTGCCATGCTTCATGGAAGCCAGCTCCTGACGAAGATATTTCGCCACGGCCTCTACCATGGGAAACTCAGTGGCAAAATGACCAGCGTCGATAAGATTAATGCCCTGCTTTACAGCCTGTTGGGCTTCATGGTACTTAATATCACCGGTTACATACACATCTGCTCCCTTAAGCACCGCTTTGCTTATAAATTCAGCACCGGCACCACTGCAAAGGGCCACTTTTTTTACCATATCCTTGCCACCCTTCACAAGGCGCACATGATGACATCTAAGGGTCTTACACAGCATTTTGGAAAATGCTTCTATGGACATCGGCCCGGAAAGATAGCCAATTCGTCCCAAACTATCACCTGTTTCCGGATCTGTAAGGGCAAGTCCTTCTACCTTTTCCAGATTCCATAACTGTGCCAAAATATCATTACATCCGCCCTGAGCAATATCCAGATTTGTGTGGGCAGAATATACGGCAATGTTATGGGTTAGTATTTTTTGGAGCATCTCACCATCATAGGTATCTGTTCTGATGCTAAGGAGTCCTTTAAAGAGCATTACTGGATGATGGGATATTATCATATCTGCTCCCATCTCAATGGCCTTATCCACCACTGGCATACTCACATCAAGGCACACCAAAATCTTACTTATCTCCTGCTCGGGAC
Organism: Anaerovibrio sp.; assembly: GCF_045637405.1. GTDB lineage: Bacteria > Bacillota > Negativicutes > Selenomonadales > Selenomonadaceae > Anaerovibrio. The sequence goes on along the minus strand of NZ_JAZTZI010000066.1, from coordinate 25,585 downwards.
TTCCCAGCTGAAGGCCAGGGTTATCCCAGTTCTCAGCCAGCTTTTTGGGAGCCAGCTTTTCCATAATTCCCATTATAGTCTGACACTTCATTATAAATACGCCTCCAAAAGCTTTATCCGTCTCTCTATCTCTGCCAACTTGTCCCTGGTGTGACTGCCACCCTTTCGAAGTCCCTGACGAATTTTGTCAAGCTGCTCTATGTTATTTTGAACATGGTCAGCAAACAGTGCAGGGCGTTTTTTTATCAGGATAGGGCCCAAAATAAGCTCCGCCTCCGTAAGGGGTTCTTTCTTCCCCTGAGTGGCCTTTATTATCTGATATACCCTGCCTTCAACCTTGGCCAGCTTCTCATCCTCTATATGCCAATTATGGTCATAAATCCAGCCCCTAAGATACTCAAAGCCATTCTGTGGCTGAAGCACCAGGCATTGCAGCCGGGCCGTTACTTCAGGACGTACCTCCAGGATATCAGCCTCCAGCTTGCCACCCATGCCGGCAATGCAGACAGTGTCCACCTCACCCGGATTAATGGCAGCCAGTCCATCCCCCTGACGGACCTCTATGGAGTCACTGAAGCCAGCCTCAGAAATGGTGCGACGGGCAGCCTGGCAGGGGCCAGCATTTAAATCCGCAGCGATTACTCTACGGGCGTTATTTGTTTTAAAAAGCTCAATGGCCAGATAACCGTGGTCGGTACCGATGTCGGCCACACTTGAGTCATCTTGTACAAAATCCGCCACAGCCTGCAAGCGGTCATCTAACATAAGTTCACCTCTTTTGTTTATTAAGGGCAGTAGGGCTGATGTTTTGAGCAATACGGCACGGTACGTAAAGAAACTTTTTATTGCAAACCTTAATATTAGTGGAAAAAATCATTTGTCTGAGCGACGCGAGTTATGATTTTTTTCGCTATATAAATGCAAGAAAAAGTTTTAGAACCGGGACCGTCGCGAAAAACACAGCCCCACTGCCTAATATAACGAGCTTTAAGATGACCCCCACCTCTTTAGGTGGGGGAAAACAAACTATAACAGCTGGTGAGCATATCTCCCAGCTCGTTGCGACACGAACGAAGTGAGTTAGTCCTTTAGGGAAACTCTAATTGGAAGATTTTTCTTTTAAAGAAGAAAAATTTGAACAATGGCGTTATAAAACATTAAAGGGGACAGCATAAGCAGTCCCCTTTGAATATTAACGATATATGCAGAACTTAGTCAAGGAAATCCTTCAGCTTCTTGCTGCGGGTTGGATGACGCAGCTTTCTCAGGGCCTTGGCCTCAATCTGACGGATACGCTCACGGGTTACACCGAAGCTCTGCCCAACCTCCTCAAGAGTACGGGCACGACCATCCTCAATACCGAAGCGCAGAACCAAAACCTTCCGTTCACGCTCTGTAAGGGTGTCAAGAACCTCTGCCAGCTGCTCCTTCAGCATCATGAAGGATGCCTGCTCTGCAGGTGCCGGTGCATCGTGGTCCTCAATGAAGTCACCAAGATGGGAGTCCTCCTCCTCACCAATAGGAGTTTCCAGGGAAACTGGCTCCTGAGCAATCTTCATGATTTCCCGAACACGCTCAACGCTGATATCCATCTTTTTGGCAATCTCGTTAGGCTTAGGGTCACGGCCCAAATCCTGAACTAATTGTCTGGTAACACGAATCAGCTTGTTGATGGTCTCCACCATGTGAACCGGAATACGGATAGTTCTGGCCTGATCCGCAATGGCTCTGGTAATAGCCTGTCTAATCCACCAGGTAGCATAGGTACTGAACTTATACCCCTTGGTGTGGTCAAACTTCTCCACAGCCTTTATAAGACCCAAATTACCTTCCTGAATCAAATCAAGGAAAAGCATCCCGCGGCCCACGTAACGCTTGGCGATACTTACAACCAGACGAAGGTTAGCCTCTGCCAGACGCTTCTGGGCATCCTCACCAAAGGCCTTGGCGGTATTCATAGCGATAATATCAGTCTTTGAAAGTGGCTCCACCTCAAGCTCAGCATAGCCTAATGCTTCATTATAATTGGTGAAGAGCTCACTATCGAAGTCCTCCAGACCGTCAATATCCTCCTTGTACTGCTCCACAATGGCATTTACGCTGTCATTGTCCACATGAAGATATTTACGGGTAACATCATTGTTGTCCAGCTTCAGCAGCTCCGTCCACTCTGACAGTGGTCTTACACTATCAGTGCCGGCCTCAGCATCCTGCTTAACAACCTCATCGGCAGCCAAACGAATTTCAGCGGATACGCCGTCCTCCATACGCTCTGCCAGTTCCTTTTCCTCAGAGCCTGTGAGAAGTGGCACACGGCCAATCTCCTTCAGATACATACGAACTGGGTCATCTATATTTACACCGTCAGGTATGTTAATACCAACCTCAACGTCGACGTCTTCTTCATCTTCAGGTTTATCAACATCATCATCCGAGTCGTTATCGTCAAAAGAAACTTCCACACCATTCTTACTGAACTTGTCAACGATAATCTCATCCAGCTCTTCTGGAGATATATCCTGTTTCTGTAATGCTTCCATAATCTCCCCTGCTGTTATCCTATTCCCATTATCACGGGCACGTTCCACTAAATCAGCTAAATTGCCAGTCTCCATATCTGTGGCATTGTCCACAGTGTTCTCTGCTTCGACTGAAGCCTTTGGCTTAACACTTTCTTTAGCTTTGGTGCTCTTTGCTGTTTTGCTGTTTTTTGTAGCTTTGGTTGCCGTGGCATCCTTTGCAGCCTTGGCGGTTGACGTTGTCTTCTTTTCTACAGTTTTGGCAGCTGTTTTGGTAGTTGCAGTTTTGGTAGATTTCTTGGCGGTAGTCTTGCCAGACTTCTTCTCCGTAGGCTCAGCTGCCTTGGTGGTTTTTGTTTTTTTCTGGGTTGCTACTGCCTTAGCTTCTTCCTGTTCAGTAGTGGTTGTCTTTTTCTTTTTCTCAGCCATTGATAAACCTCCTTTCTCAGAATTTTGGTAGTTGATTGTCAATTAACACCTTGCAATTCATCCATTTCATTTTTTATTTTCTGACTGGCGGCCAGCTCCTCCAAATACTTTGCATCACCCTGCCGATACAATTCCTCGGCATTTTTTGAATGCACTTCATACTGACTCACCAGATAATTTCTTCGTAATTGGCGCACACAAGCTTCATATAAAACAGAGTGGTCTTCCTCTCCCAAATCCTCGACTACAGCCCGGGATAATTCCTCTACCGCCTCGTCGCCTAAATTGGCCAACCCCATTATGTCGCTTATTTTCTCACCCGCCCTGTACTTTTCATACAGAGCCTCCAATATTCTTTTGTGAATCTCGTCAGGCACTGACTCCATAGGCACCAGACTTACAAAATGATCCAGGATAGCAGGCTCATCCCATACCATGCGAATGATTACCCTGCCAGCCCGACGGCCTGCATCATCAACCTGACGCACCACACTTCTGACTGTCCTGCCAGAGCTGAGCTGGTTCACTGGCCAGCGACTTTTTTTGCCTAACTCTACAAGTATATCATTTTCTGACACACTTAGCAATTGGGCAACCTTAGAAACATAGGCCGACCGTTCAGCGGTATTTTTAATGGTGCCCAAAATCGGAAGCATTTCTGACAAGGCTTTAAGTCTGCCCTCCAAACTGGATACATCACTGTGGGTCATAACGTGTCTTAGGCGGAATTCCACCACAGAAACAGCTTGGCTCACAACCCTTCTGAACTCATCGGCTCCATGCTTTCTGATATATTCATCAGGGTCCTTGCAATCCGGAAGCTGGACTACCTTGACTATGGCAGAGGTTTCAGCAGCTATGCCTATGGCCCTTGCGATGGCTTCCTGTCCGGCACTATCACTGTCATAGCAAAAATAAATTGCAGGAGCATATCGCAACAGCTTTTTGCACTGATCTATGGTAAATGCCGTTCCCAGAGAAGCAACCACATTTTTGATGCCAGCAGCAGCCACGGAAATAACATCCATATAGCCTTCTACCACGAGGGAAAAGCCTTCCTGGCTAATGGCCCTATGGGCCTTGTCCAGTCCAAAGAGGAGTCTGCGCTTGTTAAACAAAGCAGTCTCAGGGGAATTTAAATACTTGGGATTGCCATTATCGATAACACGGCCTCCGAAACCGCATACACGGCCCCGTTCATCCCTAATTGGAATCATGACCCTGTTGCGGAATCTGTCATATTCCCCCTGGCCCTTCTGCCTTTTTACCACCAAACCGCTTTCCAGCAAGAGCCCGGTATCAATACCACGCTTTGCAAAGGCGGTGGTGAGCTTATCCCAAGCATCAGGGGCAAAACCAAGGTTAAATTCTTCTATTATATTGTCGTTTATACCACGATGGTGAAAGTAATCCAAACCGGCGGTTCCATATTTTGTCATGGTAAGACAATTATGGAAGAATTTACCAGCCAGCTCATGGGCCTCACGGAGCTTTTTCAGCTTTTCCTCACGGGCTATTTCCTCAGGAGTCCGCTCTCTTTCAGGAAGGGGAATGTTCAGCTTCTCCGCCTGAAAAATTATGGCCTCCCTGTAGGAAAGGCTTTCAATCATAGATATAAACTTAAAAACATCCCCACCTGCGTGACAGCCAAAGCAGTAAAAAAATCCCTTCTCCGGGGTCACTGCAAAGGAAGGTGTTTTTTCATTGTGAAAAGGGCAGCAGCCCCAAAACTGTTTTCCTTTGCGCTTCAGCGGTACATAAGTGGAGATTACAGATACAAGATCTGATTCTGACCGAACCCTTTCCACGAATTCGTCTGTCAGCCAGGTTGCCATGTATACTCATCCTTTTCAAACGCATAAAAACAGTGCAAAGATTTGTCATACCTTTATACTTGATACCAGAAAGTACACAGTATAATTCGAGGCTAAACATGAAAATCCTGCAAGATTCTACTAAAAAATCGTCTAGCCCTATTCAAATCCCTTGCACTATTAATATTCAATATAAATCCAAAATATCCTTTTTTTATCTTGACAAAATCATATTAGTATCTCGACTAATGATAACAGCCCTTGATTCTGCTACCAAAAGCCTTGCTAATCTGAACAAAAATCACAATGATGAGCCTTGGATATCATCCTACTTCACCATTACGCCCACAGGTGGCATAAAAATATCATTAAAAAGCTGTACGGCATAGCTGTCAGTAATGCCGGCCACATAATCCACCACAGTCTGCTCAAGGCCCCATTGGTCCTGACGGGCCTGAAACTCACTGGGCATATTGGCAGGATTCTCCATAAAATACTTAAAAAGCTGCTCAATAACAAAAACTGCCTGTCCCCGCTCCTTGGCCAGTCGCTCTGAGTGGTATATATTATTGAACATAAACTTTCTGAAAATACTCATGGCTTCAGTCATTTCCTCAGAGAAGGTAATATCTCCTGCCTTTTCCGAGGAACGAATCATATCTGATACCATGGCGGTTATCATCTTTGAGGTATCAGTGCCGATTTTTTCAATGACAATCTTTGGCAAGCCCTCAGGCTTTAATATATCCGCCCGCATACTGTCGTCATAATCATGGCAAAGATAGGCTATGCGGTCCGCCCAATGGATAATTTTTCCTTCCATAGTAAAAGGTATTCCCTTGCCGCTATGATTAAGGATACCATCCATGGTTTCCTTGGTCAAATTAAGTCCCTTACCGCCCTTTTCCAAATATTTTACCACACGCAAGCTCTGCTCATTGTGGGCAAAGTGACCTGTAAGGCGGTCAAGAACAGCTTCCCCGGCGTGTCCGAAGGCTGTATGCCCCACATCATGCCCCAAGGCAATGGCCTCTGTAAGGTCTTCGTTAAGGCGCAGACTTCTGGCAATGGTGCGTCCTATCTGGGACACTTCAAGGCTATGGGTCATGCGGGTGCGGTAATGATCACCGGAGATAATATATACCTGTGTCTTGTGCTTCAAACGGCGAAAGGCCTTGGAATGTATAATCCTATCCCTATCCCGCTGGAATCTGGTACGGAATTCGCAATCCTCCTCAGGGCGTTCCCTTTCCGCATCGCGACTTTTGGCCGCCAACGAAGAAAGCATCTGGTATTCGTTTTCCTCAGTTCGTTCCCTAACCTTCATATATAACACCGCCTTTTGCATAGTCTCTATACGTGTTAAACGAAATCTCATTTTATGGTTTATCATTTTAACCCACTTCTGTCAAGGGTTGCGGTTTTCTTTCATCAAAAACAGTGTACACAAAAGTATTTTTCTATGATATAATATAGCATATTATGTTTATTATGAATTTAGAGGGGAGAGTTTTAAATGACTCAGGAATCTATCGAAGCAATTCTCAAAGCAAAGATTGCTGAAGAGCGCGGCAAGCTGCCAGTTCATGAATATATCGACCTGAACGCTGTTTCTAATGGTCGTGGTGTTGCTGACGGCGGTCTGATGTTCCTCAAGGCTGTTGATACTGCTCTGGACATCATGAGCAAGTCTGTAGCAGCTACCTTGGCTGAGGTTGTAAAAGACTAATTACAAGCACTATCAAAAAAATGCTGTTCCATCAGGAGCAGCATTTTTTATTTACTATTAATAATAAAGCGCAGGAGCTACAGTTTTTCACCTCGGTACCGTCGCTAAAACTTTTTCTTGCTCCTATATAGTGTAAAAAATCATAACTCGCGTCGTCCCGACGGGACTAGCTCAAACAAATGATTTTTTTCCACTAATATATAGGTTTAGCAACAAAAAGTTTCTTAACGCTCCGGACCTAATGGTTCAAACCAGCAGCTCCTGCGCTTATATTATCTAAAAATTATGAAAGTACGATTTTGCTGAAGTCTGCCACCTTGCAGATAAGCTGGTCCACAGCCTTTAAGAGCCCCAGACGATTATTCTTGATTTTTTCGTCCTTATCCATAACCATAACCGCATCAAAGAAGCCGTCAATTGGTGCTGCCAGCTTGGTAAGCTCCGCAATGGCTCCGGCATAATCCTGATTATTAAGGAGGCCCTCCACCTTGGCAGATGCTACCTTAAATTCATCGTTAAGCACACCCTCTGCTGCCTCTACAAACAGGGAAGCGTCACAACCAGGGGCAACGGTTTCATCCTTGCGGGAAATATTGCCGGCACGGTTGAATGCCTGAATATGCTCTTCCATACCATCCTGCTTAACAGCCTCATTTACTGCCTGGGCCCGCAGGGTTACAGAATAAATGTCATCTATATCCACAAATACGGCATCCACTACATCGTAGCGAATCTCAGCATCAGAAAGAACATTCTTCAAACGCAGCTTCATAAAGTCAGCCACATCATCCTGCATCTTGGCCTGATCCTTGGAATCAGTGATATTAAGAAGCTCCATAGCCTTTGCCACAAGACCGGAAAGGGAAATGTGGTACTTGGCCTCCACCAGCATATTTACCATACCTAAAGCCTGACGGCGCAGGGCAAATGGATCCTGGGAGCCTGTTGGAATAAGACCACGGCTAAAGGTTGCCACCAGATTATCAATCTTATCTGCCAAGGAAACGATACGGCCAGCTACAGAAGCAGGCTGTCCATCAGAGGCGCTTCTAGGCATATAATGCTCGTCAATAGCCTGGGCTACTGCTTCGTTCTCACCATCAAGGAGAGCATACTCGCGGCCCATGATGCCCTGCAGCTCAGTGAACTCGGTAACCATACCGGTTACCAAATCAGCCTTACAGAGCTTGGCAGCCCGAACAGCATCCTTCTTGTCCTGCTCAGATACCTTTAACTCGTCGGCGATATAAGCAGACAATTTCTCCAGACGGCCGGCCTTATCATAGATAGAGCCAAGGCCCTCCTGGAATACTACAGTCTTAAGCTTGTCACAATGCTCCTCCAGGGACTTCTTGCGGTCCTCATCGAAGAAGAACTGGGCATCCTCCAGACGGGCACGCAGAACGCGCTCATTGCCGTGCTGAACGATTTCCAAATGTTCACTGCCACCGTTGCGGATAGTAATAAAGAGCGGCATCAGCTTGCCGTCCTTCAATACAGGGAAATAACGCTGATGGTCACGCATTGGGGTAATAACAGCCTCAGCCGGGAGTTTCAGATACTTGTCATCAATAGAACCGCAGAGAGCTGTTGGATATTCTACCAGATAGAGAACCTCCTCCAGCAGACCTTCCTCAATCTGGGCCTTGCCACCCTTGGACTCAGCCAGCTCTACTATCTGCTGACGAATCATCTCACGGCGACGGTTATGGTCAACGATAACGAACTGCTCCTCGCAAGCCTTTTCATAGCTGCAGGCACATTTAATTTCAAAATCTCCCTCAGAGAGGAAACGATGACCACGGGAAACGCGGCCGGACTTTACATTGGCAGTTTCAAAATCAATAACATCCTCACCATAGAGGCCCACCAGCCAACGCAGCGGACGGATGAACTTGTAGTCAAGGTCAGCCCAGTGCATATTGTTTGGGAAATTCAGGCCATCAACCAAACCCTTTAAGGTATCGCTGAGCAGGTCAACGGTCTTGCCGCCCACCTCGTGAACCATGGCATATACATAGCCGTCCTTGGTAACCAGATCCTTTGCATCAATACCCTGACCACGGGCAAAGCCCTGAGCAGCCTTGGTAGGATTGCCATCGGCATCAAAGGCGATATTTACAGCCGGACCACGGTTTTCCTTGGAAAGGTCCTCCTGATTTTCAGCCAGTCCCTCAACGATAAGGGCCAGACGGCGTGGAGTACCCATTGTTTTTACATTGTCATAGGAAAGACGCAGGTCAGCGAAGGTCTTTTCAGCATTTTCCTTAAGCTGAGAGATGATACCAGGCATTGCATAAGCTGGAATTTCCTCAGTACCAATTTCTAATAATAAAGTCTTGCTCATTATGCCTTATTCCCCTTTCCCATCATTGGATAACCCAGCTCCTCACGCTGCTTCAGGTAGCATGCGGCACACATACGGGCGAGCTTACGAACGCGGCCGATGAAGGCAGCACGCTCAGATACGGAAATAGCACCACGGGCATCCAACATGTTGAATGCATGGGAGCACTTTAATACATAGTCATAGGCTGGATGAACATAACCCTTGTCGATTATGCGAACTGCCTCTTTTTCATACTTGTCGAAGAGCTCAAAGAGCAAATCCGAATCAGATAAATCAAATGCATAAGTGGACTGCTCAAACTCATTCTGATGGAATACATCACCATAGGTGTAGTTGCCAACCCACTGAATGTCGTATACGTTTTCCACGCCCTGAATATACATGGCAAGGCGCTCCAAACCATAGGTAATCTCTACAGCCGTTGGCTTGATATCCTGGCTGCCCACCTGCTGGAAATAGGTGAACTGGGTGATTTCCATTCCATCAAGCCAAACCTCCCAGCCAAGGCCCCAGGCACCAAGGGTAGGGGATTCCCAGTTATCCTCTACAAAGCGGATATCATGCTCCTTTGGATTAATGCCAAGGCGCTCCAATGAAGCCAGATACAACTCCTGAATGTTGTCAGGGGATGGCTTCATGATTACCTGGAACTGATGATGCTGATACAAACGGTTTGGATTGTCACCGTAACGGCCATCAGCCGGACGGCGGGAAGGCTCTACATAAGCCACATTCCAAGGCTCAGGCCCAAGAACTCTGAGGAAGGTGAAAGGGTTCATAGTACCGGCACCCTTTTCCACGTCATAAGGTTCGCCCAGAATACAGCCCTGCTCGGACCAGAACTGCTGAAGGGCCAGGATTATTTCCTGATATTTCATAAGAGTATGCCTCCTTCTAATTTGTTACAGCTGCATATAAAAACGCCCCTGTAACATTGGTTAATAATGTTACAGGGACGAGATAACCCGCGGTTCCACCCTGCTTGAATGCCGAAGCATTCCGCCTCAATGGATATTTACTTTATGCTCCAAAGTGCCTTTCATCCCAATAGCAGGCTCACACCATCCCTGCATCGCTTGCGGAGAGACTACTTTTCTTCTTCATCGCTAGGCTGAATTTTAGCAAAAATATGGACATGTGTCAATGTTACATCTACAAAACTACTTGCAATATGGCAGAAGTCTTAGTTCTTCTTGTCGTTTTCCAATTCCAATAAATATTTATCAAAATCGGACATAAACTGCCTATCCTGAATTATCCTATATTTTTCAAATTCCGCTTCTGCCTTTGACTTGGAGATTTCAGCAGTTATCTTGCCGGCATCTTTGAGCACCTCTCTATCATCTGCCATTAAAAATAAATCGAGACGCTTCGACCAGTCCTGCATGGTCATCGGGATATGGCGCTCTGCACGATCCTCTGCCAAATCCAGATAGGCTGATACTATACGCTCCAGCGAACGCATTTCCTGTTGAGAAAGATAGTTCTTTGCAATACTGACATCACTTTTTACAATTTTACCTTCCGGTGCCGCTGCCCAAGTCGTAAGCCCCATGTGTGGTTTTTGGGCATTTGCCCGTTCATATATCAATTCTGCTGCGGTATGACCATGAACCGCGTAGTGCATTTTATTTTGTACTTTAGCAAAAAACACCTTTGTTGTTTTTGCTGTACGGTCATAATCGAGTGCTGTCGCATAAATATCCGTAATTTTCTGATAAAATCTACGTTCTGAAATGCGAATTTCCCGTATCTGTTCAAGCAGACGATCAAAATATTCCTTAGTCAGCGCAGAACCACCATTTTTCATGCGTTCATTATCTATAGCCCAGCCTTTAATGGTATAATCCTTTGCTATTTCATTAATCCATTTTCTAAACTGAACTGCACGGACAGAATTTACTTTAAATCCTACCGCAATAATCATCTCTAATGAATAATGATTTGTATGGTATTTTTTTCCATCCGAAGCAGTTATCCAAAATTTTCGGATAACTGCCTGCTCCTGTAATTCACTATCAACAAAAATCTTCTTTATGTGATAATTTATTGTGCGTACATCAACATCATACAATGTTGCCATCATCTTCTGTGTTAGCCAGATATTTTCATCCTCGTAGCGCATTTCAACGCTTTCCTGCTGTTCACCAATAGAGGCCACATAAGTTAGATATTCAGCCGCACTGGAACGGATATTAATTTCTTCTTTTTTTTCTCGCAAAACCTGTACCTCCTTTGCTACATTATCCAGCTACTCAAAAAATGGCAGGAGCTGTTACAGCTTGGCTACAATTCGCGTTTCCGATATCTCAGTTCAATACTGCCAATTTATAGCATAATGGCAATAGCTCCTCTAGCTTGCCCACAATGCGTTTTTGCTCGGATAATGGTGGGAGAGGAATTGGATAATTTCCTAATTTTTGAGCATTAACATTGGATTGATTTATACCATCTGACTTAACACATTTACAATAATTTCTACCATATTCAGAGTTCATAATGAAATTTACAAAAGAACTATCTGATAATATAGGTTTTACTTGTATCAAATAACCAGCAAATATAGCCGGCCACTCAGCACGATAAATAGCTGTTTTGCCAACTAATTCACGACTATTAGTTCTATTAAAGAGCAAATCGTATTTTTCAAGAATATATTTTTCAATTTCACTCTCATCGCTTGTATATACAAGATTAGACCAGTCAATTTCACCATTTTGAATATTACCCATTCTTAAAACAGGTACTTTCCCTACTTTAGCAGATTTGGCTGATGTTCCATAACGAAATGGTTGACATACATCCCCAAGCCGTACCCATTCCCAGCTTTCCGGCACATCGAAGGGTATTTTCTCCTCGCTGATAGGTGGCAATGGTTGGGATTTTTTTTCCCGTCCTTTATGAGCTGGGCTTTTTCTGCCTTGATGGCTTTTAAAAGCTCCTTGGCTGTTCCTTCCTCTGGGCGCTGTTCCACCAGCTTTCCCTCAATAGCCCGCTGGAGTATGCTGTTCTTTAGTTGCTGTGGTGTCATCATTTACTTTATATCCTTTATTATAATTGGTATATTTCTTGATAAAATAAAGAATTACGTCAACTATTATACTATAATTAAAAGTGCAAGACCCTCGAAGATGAGTAGTTTTCCAGGCCATTCATCTATCGAGGGTCTTTTTTCGTGTTAATATGTCCTTAACATATTCTCTAAGGTCATTATAGTTTTTTTAAAACAATACGTCAAGAACCCCCACAACGAGAGTTTACCAGACCACTCATCGCAAGGGTTCATATACTTACCGTGATGAAATATGAAAACAAGTTATCACCCATGCAATTTTGCCGTTATTGCCTCCAACACCTTATCAATCTTTGCATTTAGTGCTTGGCGGTGCTCCTGATAGCTCTTTATCAGTTCCATTGGCTCCAGTATTTCTTCCTCCTCATGGGGGAAGCCGCACAATTAAAATAGCCTGCCACAAAAAAGTGACAGGCTCAAATTTTAATAATGGTGCGCTCGGCGGGAGTCGAACCCACGCTTTCAGCTCCGGAGGCTAACGTCCTATCCACTGGACTACGAGCGCAAAAACATATTTCGTTGTGAAATGAAAATTCTCACAAGGGACATTATACCATCCAGTGGTACAATCCGCAAGAATATACAGTTCAGAATTATTTTATTTCGCAGGGCTGCACCACTGTGAAGTCTAGCGGACAAAACGTGGCTTTAACAGCAGGGTAATAAAGAAAATCACGGCGGCTATTACCACAATGGTGGCACCGGCAGCCATATTGAAATAGTATGCCAGTATAAGTCCAGCAACACCGGAAATCATGGCACTGCCAATGGATACAGCGTGATATTGCTTTACGCTGTTGGACACGTTGCGGGCGGCAGCAGCAGGGAGTACAAGCAGGGAGTTAATAATCAAAAGCCCTACCCACTGAATACTAATGGCCACCACCACCGCTACCATGGCGGCAAAGATCCCTTCAGTAAGCATCACATCAATACCGCGGCTACGGGCAAATGACTGATTTATGCTAAGCACCAACAGCTTATTGAACATCAGCCCCCAGAGGACAAAAACCAGCACCAGCACCAATAGCAGGGAGACCAGCTCCTGAGTGGTAATGCTCAGCACATCACCAATAAGGTAATTGCTGAACTTATTAAAGCCGCCACCATAAGACATCATCATAAGGCCAAGAGCAATGCCAGTAGATGAAAATACACCAATAATGGTATCTGTGGAGGCTGAGCTTTTATTCTTAATCCATGTAATAAGCAGGGCAAAGACCACAGAAAACAATATCAGTGACTGCATGGGTGAAATAATCCCCACAACAGCACCAATTGCCAGTCCGGTAAAAGCACCATGACCCAAGGAATCCGAGAAGAAGGCCATGCGGTTTGATACCACCATGGTACTTAGCAGGCCAAACAGGGGAGTTATAAGGAGAACTGCCAGGAAGGCATTTTTCATAAAGTCATATTCCAACCATTCAAAGGGTATTAAGTTCAGGAGGTCATAAATGTATTCCATTATTTTTCCTCCTTTGATGCACATGCTGCACAGCCACAATCCTGACCATGCCGTTTTCCCTTATGCTCCACCCAGACAAAGCCGGTACCGCCCTTGGCGTGGCCGCCTTCCGTCAGCATACCGAAAATTTTTCTTGTCCGTTGGTCATTAAACACATCCTCCGGGGTGCCGCTACACACCACGCCTTTATTCATGAGTACCACCTGATCTGCGTGACGGGCCACCATATTAAGATCATGGGAAATAAGGATAATAGCCATATCCTCGTTGTTCTGCAAATCCTCCAAAATATTATAGAAGATTTCCAGACCGTTCTGGTCCACACCGGATACAGGCTCATCCAAAAGGAGAATGTCCGGCATTGGATTAAGGGCCAGGGCCAAAAGCACTCTCTGAAGCTCACCACCGGAAAGCGCCCCCAAACGGCGATCAATGAGATCAGCCGCCTTAACCCGTTTCAGGCTCTTCTCCACCTCCTTGCGAATACTGGAGGGCATAAGCCAGATAGGACGGCGGGAACGACAGGCAGAAAACAAGTCCAGCACCGTAATTGGAGCACTGACATCAAATTTCAGATATTGGGGAACATAGCCAATAATCGGCTTTCCCGTATGCTTCCCTTTGGCATCGGCATATTTTAAGGTTCCAGTGTGACTAACCTCGCCCAAAATAGCTCTAAGAAGGGTACTTTTCCCAGCTCCATTTGGTCCAATAACAGCCGTAAGCTGACCGCAATGGACATGAAGATTCACATCCTCAAATATAGTCAGCTTACCAACCTTTACGGTAAAATTTTCAATTTTCGTACAGCACAGCCTGGAACAGTCGTTTTCTTCGCCCTTGGAGTGCCTAAATAGTCTTTTCAGCATAATGTTCCTTCTTATTTTAACTGGTCGCGAAAGGCCTTATTGCCTAATATAAACCCTATTATAGCATAAAGTGCAAGGACCGCAACTGACTCCATGGCCACAGGTGATTGGGTGGAAATACCTCTTAAAAGATATGATGTATGGGTTAGTGGCAATACATCGATGAACCAGCGAAAAACCTCCGGCAAGGTCCGTGTACTGAAAAACGTTCCGCACAAGAAGGACATGGGCAGCAGTACATAGGTATTCACCTGGGACAGCTCCTCATAGCTGTCCATTTTCATGGCGGCAAAAAATCCCACCTCTGCAAATATTACACAATTTAATATGAGAATCCCCACAAACAACGGCGTAATATTAAGATTTGCCCCAAAGGCCAGGGCCAAAATCATAATAATGGCGGAGGAAATAAGTCCCCGCAACACAGCTGCCAAAATTTTGCCGATAATGAAGGCATTAAAACGCATAGGAGCAATAATATATTCGCCTATGCTTCTGTGATAAATACGCTCAGTGCAAAGGGGAGTGAGGCTGTTATAGCTGATATTCATGGAATTCAGTGCCATTATACCAGGTACCAAAAAATCCAGATATGAGCCGGAGCCCACCTGAATATTTCTTCCCAAGCCCCAACCAAAGGCCACCAGATACAGCATAGGGGCCACCATGCGGCTTAGAATAAACTTTGGCAGACGGCGCTTCAATACCACCCAGTCACGCCAAAATACGGTGCAAATATCCTGCAGCATTATACCCCCTCCTTTCTGCCGGTGAGCTCAATGAAGGCATCCTCCAGATTTGTTCTTCTGATATGTGCCCCATGCTCCAGCGTTCCTGCAAAGGCTGCTGCCTCCTGACGGCTTTCAAAGAACTGATATTGATGCCCATCCGCATCATCCCACTCCACTGTAATACGTCCCAGACTTTTGCAAAAAGCCTCAGGGGTATCAATGGCAATAAGCTTGCCCTTATTTACAATGGCCACCCGATTGCAGAGAGCCTCCGCCTCCTCAATATAATGGGTTGTGATAATAACCGTGGTGCCCTTGGCTGCCAAGGCCCTGATAAGCTCCCATATACGACGGCGCACCTGGGGATCCAAGGCCACTGTTGGCTCATCCATAAAGAGAATCTTTGGCTCATGGATAAGGGAACGGGCAATAAGCAGACGACGCTTCATCCCGCCGGAAAGGGAACGGGGCATACGGTTAATGGTATCTCCCAGCTCCACAAATTCCAGCATTTCCTGAATCCGCTGCTTGCGCTTTTCCGAGCTCATGTGATGAAGACGGCCGTGAAGCTCCATATTCTCCCCCACAGTAAGGTCATTATCGAAATTAATATGCTGTGGCACTACACCAATAAGCTTTTTTATTTCCAAAGGATTTTTTTTGATGGATTCCCCATTATAATAAATCTCACCCAAAGTTGGCTGAGTTTCCATGGTCAGCATACGAATAGTGGTAGTTTTTCCGGCGCCATTTGGCCCCAGTATACCAAAAATCTCCCCTGGCTTTACATGAAGGGAAAGATTATCCACTGCCCGCTTGGTAACTGTTTTTTTCTCTTTATTTTTTACTTGAAATTCCTTTATCAGGCCCTGAATCTTTATCATAAATGGGTACTCCATAAAATATGTTAAACTATCTCAACTTGAAGGTAATCCTTATCCTCTTCTGGAAGGGAACCGCCTGTCCATATTCATTGTAGGCCACAGTATAACGATATTCCCAGGCCGCATTAAGGGCTGACTGGTCCATTTCCCCATAACCGGAGGATGACTCAATATCCGCGCTCATTACACTGCCGTCAGTGCCCACCACAATACGGACAACCACCTGGCCCCGTACATTACGCTGGCGAAGGCTTTCAGGATACACTGGTTCCGGTGCCGCTATAAGGGTAGGAGCTATAGCTGGACGCTTGCCGTTACCATCTCCATTACCGGTACCATCTCCGTTGCCGTTACCACTGCCACCGTTGCCATTCCCTGCCGGGCCACTGCCGGTGCCGTTTCCTTCACCACCACTGCCATTGCCACCATTGGACGATAGGCTTTCTCCAGTACCATTTCCCTCACCATTTGGAGAAGTAACTGCCGCCGCAGCCACTGGAGCATTGTGTTCCTTTTTAAACTGCTCCTGCTTTTCCGGCTCCTTGGTGAAGGATTCTTCTATTTTAGGCAGAAGCTCCTCCTTCTTTTTGTCCAGCACCACATCGTCAATAGCCGGAGCTGATGGTGCAGATGGTGCGGGAGCCGCCGCAGCTGCCCCTCCACCCTGATGTCCGCCTCCGGCATCTGCATCATATAGACTTACATCCACGGGCTGCTCCGGTGGAGGTGATACTACCACAAATAGCCCCGTAAAGCATACTATGGCAAATATAACCACATGAATAGCCAATGACCCCAACCAGGCCTGGTATTCACGCTTTTCGTCTGAATCATTTTTGTCCGGATTCATATTAATTACCTCCAGACTCCGCCGCCAAACCAAATTTGGTAATACCAGCGGCCTTAAACTTATCCAAAAGGCCAATAACCATACCATAATCAAGGTTCTGGTCAGCCCTTACCACCACTGCAAACCGCGGATTTTTGGCATTTTCCGCCTTGGCCCTGGCAATAAGCTCCTTTTCCCCGATAAGCTTATCCTCCAGCCACAGGGAACCATCGCTTTTCATGGTTACAAGATAATTGACACTCATCTGAGTTTCCACACTTTGGGCCTTGGGCATATTAACGGGAACCGTCTTAAGATTAACCATGTAAAGGGTGCTGAGCATAAAGAACACCAACAAAAAGAACATAATATCTATCATTGGTATTATCATGACCTCAGGCTTATCAAAATCATGACGATCACGGATGCGCATAATCAATCACGCTCCTCTGCCATACCCTCCACCAGGGAGAAGCACTGCTCCATATCGGAAACTATGCTGTCGATGCGCTGAGTAAAATAAGCGTGAACAGCCAAAGCGATAATAGCGGTGCAAAGACCCATGGCAGTGGCAATAAGTGCCTCGCCTACGCCGCCGGTAATTGCTCCAGCCTGACCAGACTCCAGATTAAACACGCTAAAAGCGGAAATCATGCCGCTGATGGTACCTAAAAGTCCAAGGAGTGGTGCCATGGTCACAATGACATTTAAATAATAGAGTCGCTTACGAAAACGGGTAAGAGCGATACCGGACTGTACCTCAAAAAAAGTGGTGAGAGGCACATGCTCGTCACCTGTAAAGGCCATTCCCTTGGATAAAAGGGAAGGAATTATCCCCTTGGTGGACCTCGCCAGCTCAGCAGCCCCGTCCCTATTTCCCTGACTTAGCATATCCGCAAAATTGCGGGCAAAGCTACGGCCAGGATCCTTGGCCTTAAAATACATACTGCGCTCAATGGCAATAGCCACCACAAACATTGAGCAAAGCAACAATAAATACATTACAGGGCCACCCTTATGGAAAAAATCTATTCCAGTCATTATCAGTTCCACGAAAAAATCCTCCTTGCACAAAAACATTACCCCCTTAGTATATCACAACCAAGGGGGTACTGCTTTAATCATGAAATTTAAACCAAATTATTTTGCCTGCAAAGCATCCCAGGCTTCATTTGTTCTTTCAACATAGATATCACGAATTGCCTTGTTCTCGCCAAGACCATGGATGTAGGTATCAACGTTGAAGCCCTCAGCCTTCAGAATAGACTTATGGGAATCTGGCTCATCGCCTGCCATATCGTTGTTGGCATGGTCACCGGCTACCATCATCATTGGCATGAGGGTTACGTTCTTGATGCCCTTTGCCTTCAGCTGTGGAATGATGTCACCTAATGCAGGCCAGCCCTCTACAGTGTAAATATACGCATTGTCGCAGCCCAACTGATTCAGGCGGTTCTGCATAACGCTATAATAAGCATTGGCAGGATGTGGAGTACCATGCTCCAGAATAAGAACAGCATCCTCCTTGCCCAGCTTAGGGAACTGGGTTGCAAAGGCCTTCATAGTTTCAGTAATATCGTCACGCTGCTCCTCCTGGCCCATCCAGTACATCAGAGAAGTACCCATGGTCATCTTCTTGAAGTCGTTCTTATACTGATGGAATACAGCCACATCATAGGAATACTCCATACCAGGAATTACATCCAGGGTAGTAAGAGCTACACGGGTGTAGCCTTCCTTCTTCAGCTGCTCCAGAGCCTCCTCAGGAGTTGGATAGGTAATACCCTCGTTGGCCTTGATGCGGTCAATGATGATATGAGAAGTAAAAGCAGTAACTACCTTTACACCAGGATGAGCTGCCTGAATGTCAGCAACAGTCTGAGTAATGGTCTTGTCGCGGTTATCCTTATAGGTAGTACCGAAGCTCATTACTACGATAGCATCCTTGTTAGCCTTGTTAGCCAATGCCTTGTTTTCGTTTACCATTACGCCAATCTGGGAAGCGTTTTTCAAGGCAGTAGTTGCAGTGGTAACCTCTGGATTCAGAGAATAAGCAGCCTCAGAGCTGTTTACGTTAACTGCAAACAATGCGGCACAAGCCAGGGAGCATGCTACCATTTTCTTTAAATTCTTCATGATTTAATTACCTCTCTTTTTATAAATTTTTAAAAGATAAAAAGCTCTTCCGCGAATACTCGCGAAAGAGCTTAATACTCACAAATCCATGAGAACCTGTAAATAATCCCCTTCCTATCTCTCGCAGGTAATAACGGTGATTGTTCAACAGGCAGTTCTCCTGACTCCAGATCATAACCACGGCGTTGCCTTCCCAGAATATTCCAGTGACAATTAGTAACACCTGATTCCCTGATACAGTGGCGGGACCGTACCGGCCTTTAACCGGTTTCTCATGTTAGGCCAGCCTAATAACTAGGCATTGGCACCTGTTCCAATTATTTAGTTAGGTATAGTATATTGCAATTTTGCTTATTAAGCAATACCCGTAATCATATAGAACAGTATACATAGGAAAGGTACGAGGAACTTCATACCCATCAGTACAATAATATCCGCATAGGATTCCTTGTGGCTGAGACCGCAGATTGCCAACAGGGTAACAAGAGCTCCTGCATGAGGAACTGGGTCAATACCGATGGAAGCAACTGCCACAATACGGTGAAGAGCCTCCAGAGGAATACCGGCTGCAGTGGCCATCTGTGCCCACTGGTCACCCAACATAGAAAGGGCAATGGTCAAACCGGAGGAGGCGGAACCGGTAATACCGCACATTACGTTGGTGGTAAGCACTGCAGAGAACAGTGGACCGCCACCGAAGTCAAGATTCAAAAGGAAATCCTTGATAACAGCGAATCCGCCGAGGCTTACAACTACGCAACCGAAAGCGTAACCGGAAGCAACATTCAGTACAGCACTACAGGAGGATACTGCGGAACCATTAATAGTAGGAAGCATACCATCCTGAAGGCGGAGATGACGACGGGCAATAAATGCAGCCACAACAGAGCTGAGAATCAGGGAAATACTGATGGACCAACCAGCAGAAATCTTGGCTACAGACTGTGCCAAGAGGGACAGCTTAAGTCCACCCAGGGACTCCAGAGAATTCTGATTCCAGTGGAAGCCCCATTCCCAACCGAATGGATTGGAAAGAATAACATTAAGAACAATAACCATCAAAAGGGGAATACAGGAAACCTTCCAATTTGGATTAGGGAGCTTGTGGCGTCTCTGACCGAACTCAATGTGACGACCATAGCCCTCGCCAGCAGCCTTAAGGCGCTTTGCACGGAAGGAAATCCAGCCCCAGCCCATAAGCAGGAATACCAGGGAGGCGAACACACCAATGCCCACGCCGGACCAGGTTGAAGTACCGAAGTAGGAAGAAGGAATAATATTCTGAATCTGTGGAGTACCAGGTAAAGCAACCATTGCAAAGGAGAAGATACCCATCCACAATGCAGCCGGTAACAGACGCTTTGGAATATCAGCCCGCTTGAATACTACAGCACCAAAAGGATACATAACGAATGCAACTACGAATACGGAAAGACCACCATAGGTCAAAGCACCGCAACCTAAAAGCACTGCCAGTACCGCACGCTTTTCACCTAAAATTTCAATAATCTTACCTGCAACAGATGCTGCCATGCCTCCCTTTTCCATAAGACGGGCGAAAACAGCACCAAACAGAAAGATTGGATAGTAATTCTTTACATATTCAGCGGCTTTTGTCATATAAAGCTCACTGAAAATTGGTAAAACTGCATGCTCACTTCCTAGTGCAGCAACTACGGCAAACAGGGGAGCAACCAGAATTACGGAAGCACCACGATATGCCATGTACATAAGACCGATAAGCGCAATAAGAATTATTGTTGTGTCCATTACAAAATCTCCTCCTAAATTGTTAGATAATTGTATTTAACGACCCCTTGTTTTAGAGTCAGCTTCTATATTAAAACAGTCTGAAAGTTAAATGTCAAGATAAACTTAACAGTAGGTATTAATTATTTAGAAATTATGTATTTTTTTCATGTCTAGGCACCAATTATAACTAAAGGTTATTATAATTATGCTTTTAAACTTTTGTTCAAACTATTGTTTACATTTTTTCAATTATCCACATCTAAAAGAAAGATAGCTTTCGGACAGCTCCACCTATCCGAAAGCTAGTGTTGCACCAGGCAACCAATGAATGAAATGAAATGTATGAGCAATGCTTTTCCTTGCAGCGCTGAAACCACAAGAAAAAACCTTTCGACTTATTCAGTAACCTGAAAGCGAAAGGTTTTGGCAATACTAATAAAAAATCCTGACACTCAGTCAGGATTTAAACAATCTACGTTGCTAAATCCCCATCCCCATCACTCGCAGGTCAATCGGTGATTGTTAAACAGGCAGTTCTCCTGACTCCAGATCATCGCTTATCACGCCTTCCCAGATAAAATCCAGTGACATAATTGTGACTCGCTCCCTGATACAGTGGCGGGACCGTGCTGGCATCTAACCAGCTTCTCTATTAGGCCTTTCGGCACCTGTTCCAATCTTTATTAAATTCATCTTACGAATACGATATTAGCACTTATGGTAAAAACTGTCAACAGCAAATATCACATTTTTTCATTTAATTCATATCATAATCTGTCAATCTGTATGGTTACTTCCTTATCCGGATATTCCTTATGTATATCCTCCTCCACCATTTCAATTATACGCTCATCGGTGAAGGTACAATTATATGGCACTGCCAGATCAAAAAGGATTCTCCCGGAGGATGTAAGCCGGAAATCATGAAAAGTAATCAGTGGATCCACACAGGCCACAATATGATAGAGCTTTTCCTTGATTTCATTTTGCAACGGGTCACCCACCACCATAGGATCCACATGAACAGTCATGGAAACCTTAAATTCATCCCTAATGGATTCCTCCAGGCTGTCTATGATGTTATGGGCCTCCATAAGACTCATATCCGAAGGAACCTCCGCATGAAGGGACACGAATATTCGTCCCGGTCCATAGTTATGCACTATAACATCATGGACTCCCAATATTTGCTTTTCCTCCAAGGTTCGGCGGGTAATAGCCCGAACGAATTCAGGATCAGGTGGTTCCCCCAAAAGGGGTTGCAGGGTATCCTTGGCTGCCCCCCAGCCGCTGTGGATAATAAAGAGCGCCACTACAATACCGGCCATACCATCAAAATCGTGGCCTGTGGTAAGGTCCACAATAAGGCAGATAATAACCACGAAGGTGGCAACACAGTCGCTGAGGCTGTCCGTGGCTGCTGCCAGCATGGCAGGTGAGTCTATCCGCTTGCCCAGCCCCCTGTTAAACAGCCCCAGCCAAAGCTGGAGCATAAGGGACATGGCTAAAATCGCAATTACGGTTACAGATGTATCCATCGGTTCCGGATTCAGCATCTTTTCCACAGAGGAATGCAGAAGCTCAATGCCAATTACCAAAATAGCTCCCGCTATTATCAGCCCCGCAATGTATTCTATACGGCCATGACCAAAGGGATGCTCCGGATCAGCTGGCTTGGCGGACATCCGATAACCCAAAATTGTTATGACAGAAGCTCCCGCATCAGCCAAATTGTGTATGGCATCACCAATGATAGCAATAGAGCCGGAAACAAAACCAATAAACAGCTTTATCAGGCAGAGAATTACATTCACCATTATGCCAACGCCACCGCTGAGATAGCCATAGCTGGTACGCACCTCAGTATCCTTAATCTGTTCACTGTTTTTGACAAATCTTTTTACAAGAACATCAGTCAGCACTAATATCATCCCCTACACTGGTCACATACCAAACATCAAAATCCTTCACAAACTTCCAGACGGCTTCGTCAGAAATTCTGGCATAGGCTTCATATTGTTTATATTTTGCTTTTGCAGCCTTGAATTTTTTATACAGCTCCGGTTGTTTAAGCTCAGATGGTTTTTTATCCAATATCATTAAAGCGTATTTTTCAGCCTCAGTTAAGGTCTGAAGCTGCTCCAACTGAAGCTTGCATTCTTTGAGGTACTTTTTGGGCAGCTCATCCTGGAGCTCCTTCAGGGCCCTTTCCCTTTTACGGTTGTCCTTTTTCAGGGCATCCATGGTCTTTCTTTTCGGAATGGTATCCTTGCCCGTTACTGTCCCCCAAAGATTCTTATACAGCACCTGCAAGTTAATGGCATCAGGACGGCCAATATGGGCCCATTTATTTTCCAGACGCTGGGAATGGCTGGCAAATATTCTCATGGGCTCATACAAATCCCCAAACTGCTCCTTAAGGGCCATGTCCCAGGATTTGCTTTCATTGTACTTGCCGGGATTCTTGGCAAAATCTGCTCCCGTGGCAATGGCAATCTTAGATAGCTCGGCTTTTTCCATAGGATTGATAAAAAAGGCGGGAACCTCCTTTGAGTCCATAGCCTTGTCCATTTTATCCAGAGGCCCCAGAGCCAGCTTTTCCTTTTGGTAATCTGTCACCGGATAATTCCACCAGATTCCCATAGGCTTTCTGTATATTTTATTGGTCTGATGAATAGTATTCTCCGTAAGACCGTCAGGACAAACCTCCTCGCCGGTATAAAGCACCAGTACGTCCTTTTCCAGCTCATCAGCCAATATTCTGGTGTAGTCGGAAACATAGCCGCTCTTTACCATATCCCGAAGATAATACTCCGTAGGCACCAAAATAAGCTGTTTACAATCGGGACGGGCTTTAACGAAGTTATCATTTACCCAATTGACGAATTCTGCCTGACCATGGGCATCCTTAGTGGGAATATCGTCGAAAAACAACGCAAAATGTCTGATTCCAATATCATACATGGCCTGCATCTTGTTAATCATGGCGTAACGGTCTTCATACATATCCTGGCCGGAAAAGGCAATATCATTCCCCGGAGACACGGCAAAAATAATATCTATATTCAGTTTCTTGGCTTTTTGGGTAAGCTCCTGCAGCTCCTTGTACTTATCCTCCGGATATGGCTGACGCCAATATTTACGATGATATTCATCATCCTTGGGAGCATAAATATAGGCATTGAGATCCTTGGATGCCATGAATTTAAGCATATCAAGACGATGCTCATGGGTCCAGGGCACACCATAAAAGCCCTCCACCACGCCTCGCAGCGGAATTGCCTTGCTGTTCCCCCTGTCCGCCTGAGCATTTATGGGAAGCTGTGATAATACAATCAAGCATACCACCAATAAAAATATGAATTTCATTTTCATATACCATTCACCTGGAAAAACAAATTTAAATTTCCTGTAAGAAGGCCTTATATCCCTTCATTGTTTCGTAAACGTCAACCTTGCTTACGGCCTCCCAAGGAGCATGCATACTGAGAACAGCCACACCGCTATCAATTACATTCATGCCATAAAGAGCCATAATGTAAGCGATGGTGCCGCCTCCACCCAGATCCACACGACCTAATTCAGCTGTCTGAAAGGTAACCTTGTGCTTGTTCATAATGGCACGAATTCTGCCAAGGTATTCTGCACTGGCATCATTGGAGCCGGACTTGCCGCCACGTCCTGTGAATTTATTGAATACCATACCCTTTCCCAGATATGCAACATTCTTCTTGTCAAAGGCAGAAGCATAAAGGGAATCATAAGCGGAGCTTACATCAGAGGACAGCATCCAGGAGTTGGCCAGACAACGACGCAGGGAAATGGCATTATATCCCCCCAAGGCATGAAGCAGCTCTGCCACAGTGTTTTCAAAGAAACGGGACTGCATTCCGGTGGCACCGACGGAGCCGATTTCCTCCTTGTCCACCAGCAGACAGCAGGATGTACGCTTAACCTTCTTGGTTTCCAGCATGGCTACCAATGAGGTATAGGCACACACTCTGTCATCATGGCCATAGGCCAGTACCATACTGCGGTCAAGCCCCAAATCCCTTGCCTTGCCGGCAGGAACCATGGTAAGCTCAGCGGATATAAAATCATCCTCCTCAATATTGTACTTATCCTTAAGGAGCTTAAGAATACCAGCCTTCACTGCATCCTTTTCCTCACCCTTTAATGGATAGCTGCCAATGAGGATGTCCAGATTTTCACCAGTTACCACCTTGCTGGCCTTCTTTTCCATCTGCTCCTGGGATAAGTGAATAAGAAGATCAGTCACGCAGAATACAGGATCTCCCTCATCCTCGCCAATAACGATTTCCTGTACACTGCCATCCAGCCGTGCCACCACGCCATGAAGGGCCAATGGCAGAGTTACCCACTGGTATTTCTTGATACCGCCGTAATAGTGGGTATCAAAATAAGCCATACCATCGGATTCATAGAGAGGATGCTGCTTTAAATCAAGACGGCAGGTGTCAATATGAGCACCCAAAATGGCCATACCATCCTCCAGGGATTCGGTTCCGATATTGAACATTGCAATGGCCTTGCCCATGCACACTGAATAAACCTTGTCCCCTGCAGAGAGCTTCTTGCCGGACTTGATGATATCATCAAGATTTTTGTAGCCTGCCTTTTCAGCCTGCTTTACAGCCTCAACCACGCTTTCACGCTCAGTCTTGCACTGGCTCAAAAAGGCTTTGTAGCCTTCATTCAGCTTGTGCAGGGCCTTTTTCTCTGCTTCAGTGTATTTATTCCAAACAGGAACCTTCTTAGGATCCTTTTTCTGTTCTTTAGCCATAATAATGGGTACCAAAATAAGCCATGCCGCCAGCTTCATATAAAGGCTTTTGCTTTAAATCCAGACGGCAGGTGTCAATATGCGCCCCCAAAATGGCCATCCCCTGCTCCAAAGAGTCAGTACCAATATTAAACAGCACCATGGCCTTCCCCATACAGGTAGCATAAACCTTGTCACCAGCCTTAAGCTTTTTCCCTT
>NZ_JAZTZI010000065.1:0-1509 GCF_045637405.1 Anaerovibrio sp. | reverse complement strand
CGCCAAAATATACACGAAGATGAAGGCATCCCCCACGGTAAACTGCCCGGTGAGAAAGCCTGGAACCATGGTGGCCGCGTACAGACTGGTCATAAAATACACCACTGGTGCCAATATGAAAATCACACTGGTATATGGCGTAAGTACCGTGGCCTTTTTCCACCATTTGCAAATATCAAAATATTCCTGAAAAATGCTGGCTCCCCGACGTTTTTGCAAGCGAGCCTTCGTTTTGTTAATTATTCCTGCCACCAATGGGGCAAAGATCAATAAAAGAATGCCCTGTACCAGATTCAGGCCCAGGCTTGTCATTAAAGTTTCCATTATAACAATACCCCCCAAATCAGTACTACAATCATGGCTACCATGGTGTAGCCAATATACAGGCTCACACTGCCCTCCTGAATTTTATGGAAAGCCGAGGAGGAATTAATCATGCATTGCTGCATAGGCTTATAAAGCTTGTCATTGAACAGGTCCGGAATGGACAAATCATAGCGCAATTTCCGGCCAAAATACGCATGCTCCTTGCGCAAATAGGTTCGGGTCCGCTGAGGACTCAAAATTCCCTCAAAGGCCCGGCGCAATGGTTTACTGAAACCAGTGGCGGAGTATTGCTGACGACTGGTAGGTACCGTACCGCAGTTCCAGGTTACATCCTGCTTCACAAAGGTGCTGGAACGATACAGGGCAGCCACCATAAATACCCCAATAAGAGCAAACATAATGAAAATAATACCAGGGCTATAAATAGCATAGTGACCGCTGCCACCCCAGATAATTCCCAATGGGGTGCCCATGGAGACAGCAGCAATGCCGGAAAATACCTGCTGCATCATATTAACCAAAATATCTGGCATTACACCGATGGCTACAATAAATACAGCCTCAAGGCCCATACCCAATAACATAAAGACTGGCATTTCGTGGGCCTTGTCCACAATATTGGACCGGGCCCGTCCCAAAAAGGCGGTACCATATAGGCGCACAAAACAGCCCAAAGCCGTAGCTCCGGTAAGTCCCAACATAATGAAGGCAAATATTACCAACAGTCTAAGCTCTGGATTGGCCGCCTGCTGGGCCAAGGTAATAAAGCTCTGCAGAGTAAGCCACTCCCCTACTAACCCACTGGTAAATGGCAAGGAGGACAAGGCCATGCAGCCTACTAAGGTAAACAGGGCCGTATATGGCATGTTTTTCGCCAAACCACCCATTAATTCGATATTCTTGCTGCCGGTGGCGTGCATTACTGCCCCGGAGCTCATAAACAATAAGCCCTTCATCAGACTATGGCTAACAGCGTGCACCAAGGCTGCCGTAAAGGCCACGATACTGATAATTGGCTGCTGCATGGCATAGAGAACCATACCACAGCCAAAGGCCGCAAAAATAATGCCCATATTCTCCACGGAGGAATAGGCCGAAATCCGTTTCATATCCACTTCCATGGTGGCATAAAGGACCCCTAAAAAGGCCGAAATCAGGCCAACAACCATAACAACCAAACCG
>NZ_JAZTZI010000064.1:0-11513 GCF_045637405.1 Anaerovibrio sp. | reverse complement strand
GGAGATAATCTGGTGTTATCTCTTTACCGAAGACAATGAAAATTGCCTTCTAAAAATATTGGGAGGTAGTGACACTTTCCGTAGCCAAGTAGCGACAGTAAAGCATAGCATTCTGGCGACAGGGAGGCGTGTCAGTAACAGTAGGTTCACATTCCATGGGAGATACTTTGATGTTTACGTTGTGATGTATTGTCATTATATGTTATAATTGTAATCAATGGAACATGTTTTCTACAAAACAGATTACCTATAAATGGTAATCATAAAGGAGCCCACGAAAAAGCGAGGGAAGGATTAAGAGAGTATGTTTTTCTTTTTTGATGATGCAGTGGCAGATAATATCATTATATACAATACAGATGATGGTAAAACCAATGTAAAGCTATACGCTGATGATGGTACAGTATGGGCTACGCAAAAAGCGATTGCGGATCTATTTTGCAAAAATGTATCTACCATATCTAGACATATAAATTCGATTTTATCTGAAGGTGAGCTTAACGAAAAAAGCAATTTGCGTAAAATGCAAATTGCAAATTCAGACAAACCTGTAATGATTTATAGTTTGGAGGTAATACTAGCAGTTGGTTTTCGGGTACGCTCTACCAGAGGTACGCAGTTCCGTAAGTGGGCAAATACAACATTAAAAGAATATCTGCAAAAAGGCTTTGTGTTAGATAAAGATAGATTAAAGAATCCTGATGGCCGTCCAGATTACTTCGATGAATTACTAGAACAAATAAGGGACATCAGAGCTAGTGAAAAAAGATTCTATCAAAAGCTACGTGATTTGTTTGCTTTGTCTGTTGACTATGATAAAACCAATAAAGATACTAATATGTTTTTTGCGGAAGTACAGAATAAATTATTATATGGTGTTACTGGTATGGCTGCGGCAGATATTGTACTTGCCAGAGCTGATGCTACGAAAGAAAATATGGCTTTGACATCATGGAGTGGGACACGAGTAAGAAAAGTCGATGTTATTATTGCCAAAAACTATCTTACTGCTGATGAAATAGATTATCTTAATAGGCTGGTGACTATTTTTCTTGAAACAGCTGAATTAAGAGCGAAGCAGAACCATACGTTGACCCTTTCTTATTGGCGTAATACCGTAGATGGTTTGCTAACTTCTAACGGTGTTCCTTTACTTATTGGAAAAGGCAAACATTCTGCCGAGGATATGAAAAAAACGGTCTTTGAAATATACGCAGATTTTGACAATAGACGAAAAAAGTATGAAGCTGAGCAGGCAGACAAAGATGATTTGGCGGAGCTTGATGCCGCTTTAACGAAGTTGAAATAGATTATATTGAGCATAATGGATTAAATAATATATCACGATGTGCTGTAAGTATGATTTAGTGGGCATTAAAAGTGCAGCACATTAAAATCTTGGTTAAGAAAGAATGTGTTTCACCTTCTCACAACGGCAATAGATACTGGAAGAATTCAAATGACAACTTATCGATTTGTACCTACTTGGCAGATCGTTTAAGAAGCTCGCAGATGGATATGGCTTAGTCGAGCAAATTTTTTACAAATGGATGAAACTATATGCAGCAACCATCAAGGTTGATGAGAAAACACAACCATTCAAGGTATCATGAAGTGCATCAAGACTAAAGGGATAACATTGGTGGTATATGAGCCAGCCTTGGAATCTGGCAACACATTTTGGGGACGTAAGCTAATCGGGAACTTAAGGCCAGCTATCTGATTTCTTTTAGGTTTGAGACGACACAATGTTAGAGGAAACGAGGAATGATTTCTTATGGATAGT
Organism: Anaerovibrio sp.; assembly: GCF_045637405.1. Lineage (GTDB taxonomy): Bacteria > Bacillota > Negativicutes > Selenomonadales > Selenomonadaceae > Anaerovibrio. Next base: position 9,727 of record NZ_JAZTZI010000064.1, on the reverse strand, counting down.
ATTGAAAGAGAGGAATTTTGGAAAGCACTCTGCAAGATTCAAGATGATTTACCTGAGCATATTCATGAACTCGTTGCTACAATAAAACATCCACAATATTTGTGTAGATTTCGTTCCGTAAACGAGAGTTCATTACAACAATTACAAGAGAACAAATTATTTTTTTCTTCTGCTGATTATTATGATGACCCGTTCGATACATTTATTCATGTTGATTTTGCGCGTATAAAAGCGTTGTATAAAATTACCAGAGATATATTAAAAACAAACAATCCCGATGGTGATGTTTTATTTAAAAATGTAGCGCAAATTGTTGGCATAAGTGCTGAACAATTTGTAAATAATCTGAAAAATGATGAATTTGATTTATCAAGTTTTGTGTATAATATAAATCATATACGAACGACGATACAAAAATTACTTTTTTCTATATGTTTTTGTGAAGATGAATTGAACGAGACACTGTGGATAAAGTATGCAAATAATTACAAAGGATTTTCCTTGGTTTACGATGTAAGAGACGAAAAAACATTTTTGTGTGGTATAGAAGATAGGTGTAAAGATTGTAAATTGATGTCAGAAAGGCCGTACATATATCCCGTTTACTATAGTGCGGTTCCTTATGATGCAACGCAGTACGCGTTGGCTTGTCTACTGACGGGAAAAAGCTTGCCATCTCAATTTGGAAAAGTATTGCGTGATGCTTCGATTTGGCAGGCTGAGCGTATTTCACTTATAAAAAAGAAGTGTCACGAATATGATCAGGAGTGGCGTATGATTCGTCCAGAGATGATGTCAAAGCGGACATATATAAAAATGAAACCACATAAAATAATATTGGGATTAAAGATGCCCGATTACGAACGAATGTTGGTTATCTCAGCAGCTAGATTAGCTGGAATAAGTACGATTGAAGAGCTTTATATTAATGATTTAGACCAATTAGCCAGTCGTGTATTAGTGCAAGCTTAGAACGGATTATTCTGATGTTGTATAAATAAAGTTGACAACCTTTCCTCAAGGATTTCATGTATAATCAAGAGGAAAGAGAGGCCGCTTTACATGAAAAGAAATCAATGTACTTACAACCATGAATATAAGGTTCAGACCGTAAAACTGGCATAAAAATTGGATCAGTCGCAGTCGCCAGAGAACTTGGCATATCAATGAATACTATTTACATATGGGTTAGACGTGTAAGACTTGGCAAAGTAGATATTGGAAATGGTGCTCATATGCCTTCCGAAGCCCGTACACTTAATGAGGAACTAATACAGGCACGTAAGCAGATAAAAGCTCAGGAAAAGGAAATTTTTCCATTATCTCGCACATAGTATTAACTCCTTGTATAATAAGCTTTGTAGACAAGGCGGATATCTTGCTTACAAAACTTATTATACGAGAAGATTACTAATATGTTGTTTACTGACATTGTACCACAATATTTTATGTGAAAATAATTATTTTATTAAGGTACAAATATATTCGTCAAAAGATATTAAATTATTTATATGATTGGTGAGAAATAAATATAATTATTCATGAAGATTCATCCAACTTAATAGGTAGTGGACATTTGATGAGGTGCTTAACCTTGGCGGAGCGACAGCGAAAGAATGGGGACGTATCAAGAGGCCACAGAAATGGCCATTGATTGTCTGGCGGGTTATTTATATGAGTTAAAGCAAAGTGGTGAACCGTTTCCGGAACCAACCCCACAGAATAAGGTTAACGTAAAAGCAGAAGCAGACGAGGATGATGATTATACAGGAGAGGATATTACTGTTACAATGGTTAATGTAGATGTTGATGAATATGCAAAGAAGTATTTTAATAAATCGGTCAAAAAAACATTAAGTATTCCACGATGGATGAATGATAAGGCAGTTTCGGCGTGGATTATTTTTTCTCAAGTATTACAAAATGTATTAAAAGCTGAGTTATCTATGAGAAATCTATTATAATTAAATTACATAAGGAGACGAGTAAGTTATGCATTCTGAAAAATATGATTTGCCAAAGCGTATAGAGTCAGATTTGGCATTGCTTGCTGAAAAGTTCACTGTGTTGACAAAAGCTTCGGAACAGGACTTAGAAAATGAATTTATCATAATAAGTAAATATATTCCGGAATTTCAGAAAATGGAAAATGCTGTAAATGACAGATATGGGGATGTACTTGGTAAGATATGAAGACAGTTACCACAACCAGAATTCAATATACCCCATCACCATTTGCCAGAGCCTCGCTGCTTCACCTGGCCGAGGTGGGCTCGCTGACAGCTTTGAAGCCCCATACATCACAGCGGGTGAATTTGGGCGGTCTGTTGTTGTTGGTAGTGGAGACGGGCTCAGGGGAAGTGGCCACTGCTGGGAAGAAGTATCGTCTTACAAAGGGTGACGTGGCCTTTGTTGATTGCTCACAGCCTTATTCCCATAGCACCGGGGATGATTTATGGTCCATTCATTGGGCTCATTTTGATGGGCCGGCAGCCTTATCCATTTATGCCAAATTCCTTGCCCGGGCGGGGCGGCCGGTGTTTAGTGCACCGGATATTGACTCGTATTTAGAGCTGTTCAATGAGCTCTTTGATACTGCAGCGGGAGCCTCCTATGTGCGGGATATGAGCATTAACACCATGTTGTCCTCTCTTTTGGAAAAGGTAATGGGGGACTGCTGGGGCGGTGAAAAGCCGGAGCCAAAGGATAATGTGGAGGCCATACGGCTGTATATGGACAACCATTATATGGAAGATATTACTTTGGAAAAATTATCCAATGAATTCTTTTTGGAAAAGACCTATTTAGGTCATATCTTTTCCAGGGTGACGGGGATTTCCCCTATAAAATACCTGTCAAATGTGCGCATCAGAAAAACTAAGGAATTGCTTCGATTTACGGGAAATACCTTGGCAGAAATAGCTGGTAAGGTGGGCTTTTCCTCGGAGCAATATTTATCAAGGGTGTTTAAGTCTGTAGAGGGAATTTCCCCAAGGGAATACCGAAAACGCTGGAAATAATGGATTGCCGCCTTGAAACTAAACTATATAATAAACACAAGATTGTGCAAGTTTTCCCCAAGAAAATGGGTGGCAGGAATAAACAGAATATGAAAGAATAGTGCAAAAGCCGGTGGGGTGATTGCACCTGGACAATCTCTCTGCATAGGCAGGGAGATTTTTATTTTGGAGGTATTTAGATGAAAAAGGCATTAATTACTGGCGTTACCGGTCAGGATGGTTCATATTTGGCAGAGCTTTTGTTGGAGAAGGGCTATGATGTTCATGGCATTATTCGCCGTTCTTCCGTAGATTATCGTGAGCGGATTGCCCATCTGGAGGGAAAGCCGAATTTCCATCTTCATTACGGTGATATGGGTGATTCCATGGGACTGATGGCGGTTATAAGTACTGTGCGTCCTGATGAGATTTACAATTTGGCTGCCCAGAGCCATGTACAGGTGTCCTTTGACGCACCTGAGTTTACGGCCGATGTGGATGCTACTGGTGTATTGCGCATTTTGGAGGCGGTTCGCCTGTGTGGTTTAAAGGATACCTGCCGCATTTATCAGGCGTCTACTTCAGAATTATATGGCAAGGTGGAGGAGGTACCTCAGAACGAAAATACTCCGTTCCATCCATATTCCCCTTATGCGGTGGCCAAGCAGTACGGTTTCTGGATTACCAAGGAATATCGTGAGGCGTACAATATGTTCTGCTGCTCCGGTATTCTGTTTAATCACGAATCCGAGCGCCGTGGCGAGACCTTTGTTACCAGAAAGATTACCCTGGCGGCAGCCCGCATCGCCCAGGGCAAGCAGGACAAGCTGTACCTTGGCAACCTGGACAGCCTGCGGGATTGGGGTTACGCCAAGGATTATGTAGAGTGCATGTGGCTGATTCTCCAGCACGACAAGCCGGAGGACTTTGTTATTGCTACAGGTGTACAGCACTCCGTGCGTGAATTTTGTCAGTTGGCCTTCCATCATGCCGGTATTGAGCTGGAATTTACTGGCGAGGGTATGGAGGAAAAGGGTATCGACAAGGCAACTGGCAAGGTGCTTATTGAAGTAAGTCCTGATTTCTATCGGCCGACTGATGTAGTAAATCTTTGGGGTGACCCGACCAAGGCCAAGCGGGAGCTGGGCTGGAATCCGACCAAGACCACCTTTGAGGAGCTGGTAGAAATCATGGTGAAGCACGATATGGAAAAGGTGGCGGCTGAGCGTATTACTGAGCGGGTAAATTTAGCTGAGTTCTTGGAAAAGGGTGTCATAAAATGATGGAGAAAAATGCAAAAATCTATGTGGCCGGTCATCGTGGTATGGTGGGCTCGGCCATTGTCCGTGAGCTTGAACGTCAGGGGTATACAAATATAATTACCAGAACTCACAGCGAGCTGGATTTATGCCGTCAGGACCAGGTGGAGCAATTCTTCGCTGAGGAAAAGCCGGAGTATGTCTTTTTGGCAGCCGCCAAGGTTGGTGGCATCGTGGCCAATTCCGAGGCGTTGGCTGATTTCATGTACGATAACATGATTTTGGAGATGAATGTTATTAATTCTGCCTGGAAAAATGGCTGCAAGAAGCTGGAATTCCTGGGGTCTTCCTGTATATATCCCCGCATGGCTCCTCAGCCTATGCCTGAAAGCTGTCTGCTTACCTCTGAGCTGGAAAAGACCAACGAGGCCTACGCCTTGGCTAAGATTTCCGGCCTGAAATATTGTGAATTTTTAAATCGTCAGTACGGAACTGATTATATTTCCGTAATGCCAACCAATCTTTACGGACCAAATGACAATTATCATCCGGAGCACAGCCATGTGCTGCCGGCCCTTATACGCCGCTTTCACGAGGCCAAGGAAAGTGGTGCTAAAAGTGTTACCTGCTGGGGAGATGGCTCTCCATTGCGGGAATTCCTCTACGTGGATGATTTGGCCAATCTATGCGTATTTTTGATGAATAACTATAGTGGCAATGAAACCGTCAATGCGGGAACAGGTAAGGAATTGACCATAAAGGAATTGACGGAACTGGTGGCCAAGGTTGTAGGCTATGATGGAGAAATTCTGTGGGATACCTCTCGGCCAAATGGCACGCCACGAAAGCTTTTGGATGTATCAAAGGCTACTAAATTAGGCTGGACCTATAAGACGGAGCTGGAGGATGGTATCCGTCTGGCCTATAAGGACTTTTTGGAAAATCCAATGCGGGCAGAGCGGTGATTAGTATATGAATATAATTTTACTTTCCGGTGGCTCCGGCAAGCGCCTGTGGCCACTTTCCAATAATATTAGAAGTAAACAGTTTATTAAAATTTTTAAGCAGTCAGATGGTACTTATGAGTCCATGGTGCAGCGGGTGTATCGTCAGATTAAGCAGGTGGATCCTGAGGCTAAGGTTACCATTGCCACATCCAAGACCCAGGTTTCTGCCATAAATAATCAGCTGGGGGAAAACGTTGGTATTTCTGTGGAGCCTTGCCGTCGGGATACCTTTCCGGCCATCGCTCTGAGCACTGCGTATCTTGTGGATGTGCTTAAGGTGAATCCGGAGGAATCCGTGGTGGTATGCCCTGTTGACCCTTATGTAGAGGATGATTACTTTAAGGCTTTGAATGATTTGGCAAAGCAGGCCGATAAAAATGAGGCCAATTTGGTACTCATGGGCATTGAGCCTACATATCCCTCAGAAAAATACGGCTATATTATTCCTGAAACTTCAGAGGAAATTTCCACGGTGTCCACTTTTAAGGAAAAGCCTGACAAAGAGGTGGCAGCGGAATATATTTCTAAAGGTGCCTTGTGGAATGGTGGCGTTTTTGCCTATAAGCTGCAATATGTTATGGATATAGCCCATAAACAGTTTGATTTTGAGGATTATTATGACTTGTTCTCAAAGTATGCCACATTGCCAAAGATTTCCTTTGATTATGCGGTGGTGGAGAAGGAGCCTAAAATTCAGGTGCAGCGTTTCCGCGGTCAGTGGAAGGATCTGGGAACCTGGAATACCTTAACGGAGGCTATGGAAGAACCTATAGTTGGCCGTGGTGTATTGAATGAGACCTGCTCCGGGGTGCATATTGTAAATGAAATGGATGTGCCTGTTCTGGCTATGGGACTTCACGATGTAGTTATTTCGGCATCTCCTGAGGGAATACTGGTTTCTGATAAGGAACAAAGCTCATATATTAAGCCTTTTGTAGAAAAGTTTAATCTGGAAATACGTTTTGCGGAAAAGTCCTGGGGAAGCTATAAGGTTATCGATGTGGAAAAGGGCTCCATGACCATAAAAGTGACCCTTCATGCCGGTCATTCCATGAATTATCACAGTCACAAAAATCGCGATGAGGTTTGGGTGGTGATTGAGGGTTGTGGCAGAACAATTGTGGACGGCATGGAGCAACGGGTAAAAACCGGTGATGTCATATCGATGGCGGCCGGATGTCGCCACACGATTATTGCCGAAAGTGAATTGAAGCTGGTCGAGGTACAGCTTGGTGATGCGATTAGCGTGGAAGATAAGCAGAAATACAACTTAGAGAAGTGATAAAGTTATATTGGTTTATAAAATTTTCCTTTTATTTTTCATAATCCTATAATATACTTAGCTTGGATATCCGTTTTGAGTGATTTTGTTAATATCATGTGTATTGATGGGAGTGAATCGAAATGAGATTTTTCAAGTGTGATTTGTGCGGTAATATCGTTGCAGCGGTTAGTGAAATCAAGGGGCCTTTGTCCTGCTGCGGTCAGGGGATGACCGAGCTTATTCCGGGCACTACCGATGCGGCCCAGGAGAAGCACGTTCCGGCAGTCAGCACGGATGGCAACAAGGTTACGGTCAAGGTGGGCAGTGCAGAGCATCCTATGACGGACGCCCATTATATCCAGTGGATTGCCATTGAGACCAACAAGGGCTGTCAGATGAAGCAGCTTACCCCACAGGATAAGCCGGAGGCTACCTTCCTGCTTGGTGAAGGCGAGACCTTGGTTGCAGCCTATGAGTATTGCAATCTTCATGGCTTGTGGAAGGCTTGAGGTTACAAATTTAAACCAGTAAAATAATTAACACTTTAAAGGACTGGCACTGGCCGGTCCTTTTGTTTATACTATAGGAATGAAGATAAAATGAAAACTTATTCAGGTGGAGTGAGGAAGCTCTTTTTGAGGTGAGTTGATGGAAAGAAAACCTTTTTTGATGAAGCCTACAGGTAAGGATTATATCTGGGGGGGCAGTCGCCTTAATGATGATTTTTCAAAAAACATAGATATGAGTCCTCTGGCGGAGACCTGGGAGTGCTCTACCCATCCCGATGGACCTTCTTTTGCCTGTGGTGGAATTTTTGACGGCAAAAGCCTTAGTGAGATACTAAAAGAACACCCTGAATTTTTGGGTACTCACCCTAAGACTAAGGGTGAGCTTCCTATATTAATTAAATTTATTGATGCAAAAAAAGACCTTTCAGTGCAGGTTCATCCCGATGACGAATATGCCCAAAGGAATGAACACGGACAGATGGGAAAGTCGGAGATGTGGTATGTGCTGGATGCCAAGTCAGACAGTCATCTTGTCTATGGGCTTAACTATGATATGGATGCGGACACTATACGTAGTGGCATAGAAAATGGTACTTTGGAAAAGCATTTGCAAAAGGTGCCTATAAAGCCTGATGATGTGTTTTATATTAAAGCTGGGACCATTCATGCCATTGGAGCAGGGGCTTTGGTAGCGGAGATTCAGGAAAGCTCCAATCTGACTTATCGCCTTTACGATTATGACAGGGTGGATAAGTATGGCAACAAGCGTCAGCTCCATGTAGACAAGGCATTGGCAGTGGCTGATCTGAAAGGTGCTGCAAAGCCACGACAGCCAATACATTCTTTGAAGTATACTCAGGGCTGTGCTACAGAGCTTCTGTGCCGTTGTAAGTATTTCGAGGTAAATCGGATGCTCATAAACACCGAGCGGGTACGTCAGCTGGTGGAATATCGGGCAGATGAAACTTCCTTTAGGGTGCTTTTGTGTACCAATGGGTGTGGTACTTTATTTATTAATGAAACCGAATTTATTAAGGTGTTTAGGGGAGACTGCATATTCTTCCCGGCAAATTCGGAAACCGTAAAAATCCATGGAAAAATGCAATTTTTGGATATAAGAGGATAAAAAGACAGGGCCAGTTGGGCATATATAGCAGCATGGGTTGCTGTGTGAAGCATTCGGGCAAAGCACGTTAAGAAAATGGCTTTTGCATACTTGTATTAGCTGTAAAAATCAATTGTTTGAGCGACGCGAAGCTAGTCCTTTAGGGCGAAGCGAGTTTTGATTTTTACTGCTATTTAATAAAGCAAAAACAGTTTTAGTGCTGCGACCCGAGCTGAACACAGTAGCCTATGCTGCTCTATTATTTTGCTTTAAAATATGCTAAAATTAATTGTTACCATAAAATAACGTACGGAGACGATAATATGCAGAAAATCAGAAAGGCAGTTATTCCGGCAGCGGGCTTTGGTACCCGTTTTTTGCCGGCCACCAAGGCTACGCCAAAGGAAATGCTGCCAATTGTCGATAAACCAACCATTCAATACATAGTAGAAGAGGCTCTGGAAAGCGGTATTGAGGAAATACTCATTATCAGTGGTCATGCCAAGCGGGCAATCGAGGACCACTTTGATTCTGCCCCGGTGCTGGAGGCTATGCTGGAGGAAAAGCACAAGGATGACCTTCTGGCCATGGTGCGGGAGACGGCTGATATAAATATCCATTATATCCGTCAGAAGCACATGCGTGGATTGGGGGATGCTATACTCTGCGCCCGTTCCTTTATGGGCGGCGAGCCCTTTGCAGTGCTTTTGGGTGACGATGTGGTTTACAACGAGGGTAAACCGGCATTGAAGCAGCTTATTGATGTCCACGAATCCTATGGTGGCAGTGTTCTTGGCTGCCAGCTGGTGCCTGATGACAAGGTGAGCTCCTATGGCGTGGTAGCCGGTGAGCAAATTGCCGGGGCGGGCCTTTTGAAGGTTACGGACATGATTGAAAAGCCATCCATCGAGGAAGCACCAAGCAACATGGCGGTGCTGGGCCGTTACATCATTTCTTCATCAATCTTTGATATACTGGAAAATACTCCACCAGGCAAGGGCGGGGAAATTCAGCTTACGGATGCCCTGAAGGTACTGGCGAATAATGAGCCGGTATGGGCCTTTAATTTTGAAGGAAAACGGTATGATGTAGGTGACAAGCTGGGCTTTTTGAAGGCTACAGTGGAATTTGCCCTGCGTCGTGAGGACCTTGGAGGAGACTTTAGAGAATATTTGAATGATGTATTAAAAAAATGAGGTCGCCTATGAAAATTTTGTTAGCAGGGGGAGCCGGGTATATTGGCACCCATACGGCATTGTCCCTTTTGGAAAGCGGTCATGAGGTAGTGGTCGTTGACAATTATGATAACAGCAGCCCTGAAGCCGTCAGAGGGGTGCAGGAGCTTAGCGGCAAGACTGTAGCCCTCTATGAGAACGATGTAAAGGACAGGGCTCAGATTATGAAGGTAATGAAAAAGGAGCAGCCGGACTGTATCATTCATTTTGCCGGTTTAAAGGCGGTGGGGGAGTCCGTTCAGCAGCCTATCCGCTACTATCGCAACAATATAGATACCACTCTGACATTACTGGAATGTATGGCAGAGACCGGCTGCAAGGAAATCGTCTTTTCCTCCTCTGCCACCGT
>NZ_JAZTZI010000063.1:0-34510 GCF_045637405.1 Anaerovibrio sp. | reverse complement strand
ATCTGGTGTGTCCCAATTGGATATGCTGGCAGATACAGGCACCCCCGTTACGGAGTTGGCTGAAATCCATTTGGCTTCTGATGTGGTTATGGAAGCCATGGACAGATTGCCTCATAAGGAGCAGCTGGTGCTGAATCAGGTACTGGTTAACAATCAGGAGATAAAGGATGTGGCAGATATGCTTAATGTAAGCACGGCCCATATTTATCGCCTGCAGAAAAGCGGTGTTCGCCGGGTACGGGGGATGCTGTCTAGGTTTATGCATAATTGGAAGTAAGTGATATATGACAGTAAATGGCCGCAAATTGGCTTTTTTAGCTGAAAATGGTAATTTTTCCCTTGATTTGGCAAATTATATAAAATTGTTATTTGGCGACTTTATTCCATAGAAGTGTCTGCTTTTGGAGGCAATTATGGATAAGAAACGCAAAAATAAAGATAATAGGGCAGTCAGGAAGCATATTTCTGCCGCCCGGGATTGGCTGGGACGTGCCGAAAGCTCCATGGACAAAGAAAACAGTCTGCGGGGGGATTTGGATGTGATGCTGGCTCAGGCAGAGCTACAGCGGGCCCAGGAAACCAAGTTTGGACACGGATGGCGAAAATGGCTGATACGGCTGGCACCTCTGATTATTGCTGTGGCTATTGGAATCGGCTATTTGTCTATTCTTCATAGCAGTAAGGTAATAGAGGTACCTGCCGATATAACCACCGTTAAGGATAGTGGTGCTTCTTCCACTGGCCTGGAGAAAACCCAGGTGGTGAATATTCAGCCATCCTTGGAGGAGCATGAAAGGGCTGTCCCAAATATTTCTGAAAATAGTGATACTGGTTTTGTACGTCAGGCGCCACCAATGGTTGAAGTGGTACCACAAATAATATCGCCAGAGGCTTCTCCGGCAAGAGCTGAAGGTCAGGCTCCTGATACAGAGATGCAGCAGTTAATGCAGGCTGCCGGCAAGACCTTAAGAGAGTAGTAAAAAGAAATAATAATGTAGGAGGTTTTTCCTTTGAGATTTTCTTCAAAGAATTCCAAAAAAAATTACAGGGCTTTGGCTTGTGCCATGGCTATGATGACTGGTTTATCTGCAGCGCAGGTGGTTTTTGCAGCACCAACTGATTCTGGTGTTATAGTCAATATGAAGGATGGCAAGCTGGCCGCTGTGTCGGAAAGTGGCGTTGAAGCTGATATTGATCGAAACAAGAAGGAAGCTGCTACTGGAGCGGAAATTGGTGAATCCGTTGAAGTTGCAACTAATTCCCAGGATACCACCAATGCAGCCAAGGAGGCAGTAGCCAAATGGAATGGGGAAAGACCTTCTGATGCAGAGGTTACTTCTGCAGCTCAGGCACTCGTAGGAAAAACCATTATGGATATCAAAATTGAGGGGGCCACTGAGGATGTTTACAACACAGCATTGTTATCCCTCAACTCCAAGGTGGGAGATGCTCTGACTATTGATGGTCTGTCCAGGGATGCCAACAATATTTATGAAACCGGTTATTTTTATGACTTGTATCCAAGCTTTGAGGAAATCCCGGAGGGTGTCATTGTTACCTATCATGTATTTACCACTCCAATTATTTCTGATATCGAGATTACCGGCAACAGTAAGCGGGAATCTACTGACAAATTGGTTAAAGTCATGCAGTTAAAGCCGGGGGATCGTCTTAACCGTGTTTCCTTGCAGGAGGATTTGGCCAATATTAAGAAGGTTTATGTGAATGACGGCTATATTATGGCCAAGGTTCACGATATGGGCATTGATGAAAATGGCAAAATTTCTATTCAGGTCAATGAAGGTATTTTGGAGGGCTATAAGGTAAAGGGCCTTAAGAAGACCAAGGAGAAGGTAGTTATCCGTGAGCTTCGTACCAAGGTGGGCGAACCTCTTAACAAGAAGGATGTTGTACGCAGCTACAATCGCCTTACAAATCTGAATTACTTTGAGTCCATAGATATAAAGCCTATTCCAGGTGTAGAGCCAAATGCCTGTATGCTGGAAATAGATATAACTGAAAAAAATACTGGTGCTTTTGGTGTAGGTGCCGGTTATAGCACTGCCGATGGTTTTATAGGAATGGTTAGTATCGGTGATAGAAACTTCCGCGGTATTGGAGATTCCATCAGTGTTATGTATTCCATAAGTGGTTCCAGCACTGATGCCAGAGGCTGGATGTTCACTTATCGTAAGCCATGGCTGGACAAGAAAGAGACAGCTGGTACTATCAAGATATACAACCGTACCTATAGATATAATGATTATGACACTAATGGTGATTTGATAGAGGAAATGCTCCGTAAGGCCAAGGGCTTTGAAATCGGCTTTACCCGTCCTGTAAGTGAGTATTCCACTAATGGTATTTACTTCAAGAATAGTGATGATACCTATGATAATCATAAATCTGGTCCTGTTGACCGCAGGCAGGCAGACTGGGCTGACTGGAACAAGAAGAATTTCGGCCTTACCCGTTCCATTACCCTGTCCCATACTACTGATACCAGAGATAATATTATGTATCCAACTGGTGGTCACTATGTACAGCTATCTGCTGAGTTTGCAGGCTTAGGGGGGGACTTCAACTATCAGAAGTACGTAATTGATGATTCTGCCTATTGGAAGATAGGCCGTAACCAGATTATAGCCTTCCGTAACTCCTATGGTCATTCCAACAATGAGTTGAGCTATTTTAATAAGTTCAGAATCGGCGGTCAGGGAACTCTGCGCGGTTATAAGGATGACCAGTTCCGTGGTGACAGCATGTATATTGGTAGCTTGGAATTCCGTTTCCCTCTGTATAATAAAGTTAAGGGCGCAATCTTTACTGACTGGGGAGCAGCGTGGGATGATAAGTGGTTGCCGAATGACTTTAATGATTTCCACGCCAGCATAGGTGTGGGTGTTATGGTAGAAACCCCTGTTGGTCCTATTCGTATTGATGTGGGTCACGGCTCCCAGGGTAACAGGGTTCACTTTAATGTGGGTGCTTCCTTCTAATGAAGGACTTAGGCTTTGTTAAAGGAAACTTAATAAAGAAAATTGTAATAATATTGATACTGGCCATGGTTGACCTGGCCGGTATCAGTTTTTCTTCAGATAATGTGGTTTTGGCTGCCTCTGTGGAGGAAGTGAAGGTCACTGTTTATAGTGACGGACATATTCCACAGGGGGTGTGCCAGCGTATGGAAAAAAGTGTTCAGGCCATTGGGACCCAGCTTCTGGAAGGGAAGTCCCTTGAAATTGTTCAGTCCCGGCAAACCCATTATGAGGACATTATCCGGCAAGTCTTTGACAAGGTGCTGGTGGGTTATACTGTAAGGTCTGTGGATATTAAGCCCGGGGAAGAGCTGATGATTTCTGTAGGTCTTTTAGCCTGGAATGATAAGATTGATAACATCTCCGTTGAAAAACGGGTGGTAGGGATGCCGGAAGTGGTGGAGAAGCTTCTTCTGGAAGATATCTCAGATGTGGATCAGCTTTTTGCGGATACGCTTCAGGGCCTCCCCGTGGCAGCGGTGGACTGGACTAACGGTGTTATAAAGCATAGAGTCAAGGATTTTATGAATGAAAGGGCGCCGGAATTTAGGGCTGACTTCGATGTGGAGGTTGGGGAAACCACCAAGATAACTGTTGATATATATCCATTGCTGCCAGTGGTACGCACTATTGACCTTAGTATGAGATCTGATACTCTACCTAATGCGGCTCTGCTTACTGAACGTCAGAATATGCAGGATGGGGCAGATATGTTTGTGGGGGTTCCAGTGGCCTTTGTAAAGCGCCATAAGGATACCATAGAGGAGCTTCTTGCCAAGCGTATTGATGATCTTGAGGTGGCCAAGTTCTGGGGTATCCATACCAAGGTGGATATTAAGCCATCTGAGCGTATGGAGGTTATGAGCCGTTCCGATTCCCGCAATGTATATGTCCGTTTTGAGGGCTGGGGTGAGCTGGGACATCGTACTAAGAACAAGGACAACGGCGAGATAATGTTCCGGGGGCTTTTCGCCAAGCAATTCACCAGTCGTGATGGTGCCTTTGCTTTGGTGGATTTCTATCCCAAGAATACGCGTTGGGACCTTGATTTGGGACTATATCGTGAGATTGTGCCCAAGGTTCGGGCCAATGTGCGTTATTCTGTTTTGGATAAATATTGGAAGGGCGGTATTGAGTATAATTTTGCCAAACGCCTTGCCTTCCGTTACGAATACCGTGATCAGGACCATATCAGCGAATTTGCCTTGAGGTACAAGCTCCATGATTTTCTGGCTTTGGAAGCGGTTATGGATAATGATGATAAATGGTTGCGGTTCATAGGATATTTTTAATCTATATCTTATTGAATGGGGAATAATAGTTTGGTATAATATGTGCAGTCATAAGGCGAAAATATTGCCATGACAGTGTAATAATATTTTTTATTCACAAAAAAGGAGATAAAATTATGGTACAGTTAAAGAAAACTCAGGTTAAGATTATCAGCGTTCTCATTGCTTTGGTATTTGTTGGCTCCGTAGTAGCTCTGGCATTGTCCCAGTCCAACAACAGCATTGCCAATGCAGCTGCATCCTCCAATGTTGGTGTTGTGGATTATGCCCAGTTCAGTTCCATTAAGGATGTAACTGATATGCAGGCTCAGATGCAGAAGCTGGCTCAGGATGCCGAGAAGGATTTCAATGAGAAGGCTGCCGGCATGAGCGACGAGCAGAAGCAGGAATACTATCAGCAGACCATGCAGCGTCTCCAGCAGCAGCAGGCTGACATGATGGAGCCTGTACGTGCAAAGATTGAGGCAGCTGTTAAGGAAGTAGCTGATGCCAAGGGTATTACCGTGGTTATCAATAAGGAAGCTGTAGTGTACGGTGGTACCGATCTTACTCAGGATGTGCTGAAGAAGCTGAACAAGTAATTTTTAAATCAAAATGAGATAACAAAGGTGCCGAGCACAATGTGCTCGGTACTTTATTACCTCATAAAAGGGGGATTCTTATGGCTGTTAAGGAAAAGCAGGATAAAGGGGAGAATAGGGATAACAGCTTAAGAAACAGGCGGATATGGATGGGAGCAGCGGCTATAACGGTTCTTGTTTTAGCGCTTTTTTTTCTGTTTAGCCGTCAAGACACCCCTGTATCATCACAGGATCCTGATGTCGGTGTTATGGACATGGGGGAGGTTATAAGGGCTCACAGTGATTATGGAAAGCTCCAGACCTTGATGCGGGAGGTTGCCGCACTGGAAGCAGAATTAAAGCTGAAGGGCTTTGAAATGACGGCACAGGCTGCCCAGGCCGATAAAAAGCTGTTTGATGATGCTGCCCGTCAAAAGGCAAATTTGGAGATTATTACCAGACATTCAGAAACAATGGATGAACTTAAGGTACGGGCTGATAATATTTATCGGCGTATGAAGCCCCAGTTTGACAAGGAGCGTCAGGCCATTGACCAAGAATATGGCAACCGTATTTTAAATATCCAGCTTAAAGCAGACAATGCCGTAACTTTGGAGCTGTCTGAGGAAGAAAAGGCCAGTCTTCAGGCGGAGTGGAATCGGCTGAAGGATGAGCGCAATGAAAGGCATAACAAGCTATTGGCGGATCAGCAGCGCCGTTATGAGGAAGCAGTGGAGGCTGAGACCGGGGAAATTAGACGGGCAATGTTGGCAGAGCGGGACAGCATAGCGGGGAAATCCCAGGCTGATGAAATGCAGCATTTCAAAGAGGTGCAGGACAGAAATGTTCAGGCCATTGATGATGCTATGAAGCCAATTCAGCTTAAGATGGATATAGCCAGGAAAAAGACTGCGTTGGAATTAAAGCTCACGGAGATGAAGCTGCTGGAGCAGAAAATCTTTGACGATATTTGTGGCAGAGCTGCCAAGCTGGCCATTATCCATCATCTTAATTTGATAATTGCAGATCCTATAGATAATATTCTTGGGGAGGAGTATAATAGCTTTGGCTTGAGTGTTTGGCATGAGCTGAAGTCACCGGTTATTGGCATTAATACTCTGGATCTTACCCAGGAAATGCTAAAGGAAATGAAAAATATTCAGTAATTATTTGTACATGTTTAAATGAAAAGAGGCAGTATTCAATGAATTTCAAGAAAAAAACTTTGGTTTTGGCAATGTCCGCAATTTGTGCCATGCTGATAACAGCTGGTTGCGGTAAGGTAAATGTGGGCTACGTGGATTATGCACGTGTACAGACTGAGGCACCTCAGATAAAGAGCTCCATGGATGAAATGCAGAAGCGTATGGAGGATTTCCAGAAGGATGCAGAAAAGCAGCTTCAGGAGCAGGGTGCCAATATTAAGTCTGAAGAGGATGCCCAGAAGTTCCAGGAGCTTCAGCAGCAGCTCAGAATGCAGGGGGCTGGTATTCAGCAGCAGTATGCAACCCAGGTTCAGTCCAAGATTTATGCAGCCATGGACAGTATTGCCAAGGAAAAGAAGCTGGACACTGTAGTGAAGAGCAACGGCAAGGATGGTATGGTTATTGGTGGTGTGGACGTTACTGATGATGTAATAGCCAAGCTGCAGTAACCTGTAATTTAAAGGGAGATTTGGGAATATGAAAATGACATTACAGGAGATAGCAACACTGGTAGGGGGCCGTCTGGCAGGTGATCCTTCTATTGTCATTAATGGAGTAAACAATATTGAAGGTGCCACTAAAGAAACGATCACCTTTGCGGATGAGGCTCATGTGGATGAAGCTGCAAAATGTAACGCAGGGGCAGTTCTGTTGCCTAATGCTGTGGAAGTGGATTTTCCGTTACCTGCCATTTATGTGGAGAATACCAGAGCCGCCTTTGCAGTTCTGTTAACTACCTTTACTCCGCCTATTCAGCATGAAAAGGGCGTAAGCCCTGATGCTCACATAGGCAAGGATGTTACTGTGGGCAAGGATGTTACCATTTTGCCCTTTGCCTATGTGGATGACCATGCGGTAATCGGGGATCGTGTGGTTATATATCCTCACGTTTATGTAGGCCAGTATGCTACAGTGGATGACGATGCTGTCCTTTATTCCAGCGTTACTATTCGTGAACACTGCAAGGTGGGCAAGCGGGTTATCGTTCATAGCTCAGCAGTTATTGGTGCTGACGGCTTTGGTTTCACCACCAAGGACGGAGTTCACACCAAGGTTCCTCAGGTGGGTAATGTGGTGCTGGAGGATGACACGGAAATCGGTGCCCATGCAGGTATTGACCGTGCCACCATTGGTTCAACTATTATTGGAAAGGGCACCAAGATAGATAATCTGGTACATATCGGCCATAATTGCCATATTGGTCCTGGTAACCTTATTGTGGCTCAGACAGGTATTTCCGGCTCTACCAACACCGGAGCAAATGTAACCTTTGGCGGACAGACCGGAACTGTTGGTCACATAAATATTGGTGGCAATTCTGTATTTGCAGCCAGAAGCGGTATTATTGGCAATACTCCTGAGGGAGTATTCTATGCGGGATTCCCTGCAAGGCCACATCAGGAGTGGCTACGTATGCAGGCCCATATGAAGAAGCTCAATGATATGAGTAAGAAGATAAAGGCTTTGGAAAAGAAAATAGAAGAACTTTCCAAGTAATAGCGTTATAAACACTAGGTTGGGATGTTAAGAAAAAAGGATGGGGGCTGCTAGATTTAGCATTTAGTTCCACTTCGTTAAGAATTTTTTTGTTGCTATACCTATGTAATAGTGTGAAAAATCATTTGTTTGAGCGACGCGAAGCTAGTCCTGTAAGGGCGAAGCGAGTTATGATTTTTTGCACTATATAAAAGCAAGAAAAAAATTTAGAAGTGGAACGACGCTAAAGATAGCAGTCCCCGTCCTTTTTGCATATATTACAATATGCCGCTAAAGATAGCAGTCCCCGTCCTTTTTGTTATTAAATAACCATTAGCCATATAGCAGTATTATTTACTGATTTAAGACATTATTCCCATGTAAAAAGGACCAAAATTGTATAAACATTTTTTCAACTTTCTGTTATACTTATTACAGATTCATTATTTTAAGGGGGAAATAAAATGAAATTGAATCGTAAAAAAATCGCTATGGGTATTTTGGCAGCAGTAATGGCAACAGGGGTAGCCAGTTTTACTGATGCACCACAGGCTGAGGCAAAGGTAGACTTTGGGGATGTCTTTGATTTTGAGCCTCATCGTGGCGGCAGAGATGCCCGTCCTGAGAATACTCTGTATTCTTACGCTTATGCCATTGAGAATGGCGCAACCAGCATCGAGTGCGATATGCAGTTCACCG
The DNA here is from genome assembly GCF_045637405.1 of Anaerovibrio sp. Taxonomy (GTDB): domain Bacteria; phylum Bacillota; class Negativicutes; order Selenomonadales; family Selenomonadaceae; genus Anaerovibrio. The sequence continues at coordinate 26,240 of NZ_JAZTZI010000063.1, read as the reverse complement.
GGGATGGTGACATTGTAATGAGCCACAATCCAATTCTGAATCACGAGATTACCCGTGATGCCAATGGCAATTGGATTGAGAACGGCAAATATGATATCCGCAAGATGACAGTTGCTGAAATTCAGAAATTCAATGTTTCCAAGATCAATCCTGAGGTTGATTACTACAAGCTTCATGGCCAGACCAGAGTTGATCCTGAGTTTGCCCAGATTCCTACCTTGGAGCAGCTGTTCCAGCTGGTAAAGGCTTCCGGCAACGAGAATGTTAAGTTCAACATTGAGACCAAGTCTTATCCTGATCCATTACAGGCTAAGGAGCATGCAGGCAATGCTGACAAGAAGGCATTCCTCACCCGCTTCAATGAGCTGGTAGCAAAGTATGGCATGGAAGACCGTGTAGTCCTTCAGTCCTTCGACTGGGAAACCCTTATGATGGAAAAGAAGATGAATCCAAACATCACTCTCTCTGCTCTGATTGAGGAAGAGCCATCTTGGGGTAAGTCTGCTGAGTCCCTGAGACCTTTTGACAAGGAAAAATCTCCTTGGCTTGGCGGTTTGGATATTAAGGACTTCAAGGGTGACGCAGTAGCTGCTGCTCATTCCTTCGGTGCTGATATCGTTTCTCCATACTATGGTGAGATCAGCAAGAACATGGTGGACGAGGCTCACGCATTAGGCATGAAGGTAGTTCCTTGGACCGTAAATGATGTTAAGGATATGGAAATGATGTACGACATGGGTGTTGATGGTCTAATCTCCGATAAGCCATGGATTCTCCGTTCCTTCTTGGAAAAGAAGGGCGCAAAGCTCTATCCTAAGCATCCATTCCAGTCCGAGTATCATCTGACTCCTGACCATGTAGAGGTTCAGACCGACAAGGTTACTGGCGGTGCTGATGCTTCCTACTAAATTAATAAAATATTGAGTATAATAAATGCCCTTCAGGGATTGTACCTTGGAGGGCATTTTATATTGCATAATTGTTATTCTAGTTAATTTGTTTGAAGGAGTTCTGGATGTCGTGCAAGCCAGCCAGTCAGTGCACTAAAACCATCAGATTCATTTTTGTATGGATTTTCTCCATCAAAAGTATGAGTTTCCATGGTTGTGGTCTGAACATTTGTGGATTGATATGTTAATTCATCAATTTTGCCAATATTATCATTGTTAATCCAGTGATATGGAGAAACGATGTGATCCAAAGGAGTCAACATTGAAGGAAGGAGAGAATAGTATTTAAATCCCTTTGGTGCGATAAGTTCAACAATGGTTGGTAAAATATTCATATGACTGGCGATGAGATTTCCTGCCAATATGGACTTGTCAAAATCTCTGTGATACATCGCAAAAGATGTACAAATGGTTTCTCTAAAAGAAAAGTCTCTGCGCTCCATAACAGTAGCAGGAGGTATAGGAAGACTTGAATGGTCACCAGTGATAATTACAAGACTGTCAGGATAGGTTTTGATTATGTTATCTACAAAATTTTGTAGTGCTTTATCAGCATACCAGTATGTGCCAGCGGCTTTATTTTCTCTTTTGTTAAGTTTATCTGCAATGTTAGGCATAACAGTCTTTGCATCAAAACCAAGTTTTTTTAGTGGCATTTTGTAGGGGCCGTGATTTGAAGTTGTGTAAATGTAATGGAATGTGGGTTCATCTATGTCTTTTAAAAGCTCAGTGGTTTTTTCGAGGAATATATGGTCATAAATGCCAACCCAGGTTTTAGGGGAATCCTTAGGGCAGAATTCTGTAGCCCCCATTACCTTATCAAAGCCTACAGCAGGTGCAAATTTATGGAAACTTCCATAGGTAGGATTGCCTCCGTACCAGTAAATGGATTTATAGCCTAGCTTTTTCAGCTGAATTGGCAAAGCTGCCGGAGTTGCTCCGGCCCAAAAATCTTCCCGTTCGTTCAACTCCAGTCTGGCATCAAAAATTCCAGACATAAGACTTACAATGGATGGCCTTGAAAGAGGACCAGCAGGGATGAAATTATCTATAGAAACAGTGTGAGGATTTTTGCGGAATTTTTTACCACCATCCATAATATGCAGCTGTTCGTAGGGATTATCGAGAAGATATTGGGTATAGCTTTCGCCAACTATAAGAAAGATATTTTTGGGTTTTTTTATGCGTGGGCCCTGGGCCGTTCGGCAAAACGCTTCAATAGGGGAACTAAGCTCTTTCCATTTCAGATTTTTGTATTTTTCTGGCATAATAGAATCAATAAGAGGCTCATCATCTTCATCAGTATGGGTCAGGAGAGCGTCCAATGGATTGTGCCAAACATTTTCCAGGGCGCATAGGTCGTCAATGCAAGCTCTGGAAAGAAAAATATCTTTTTTTACGACACTTGGAATTTCATCCCATTCTGGTTTATCATCATGATTGAAGGTACCACCGTAACGGCAGTAATAGAAAAAAAGAATGGTTCCGATAAAGCAACATGTGTTAAATGTATAATATGAAACAGTACCATTTTCAAAGATAGGAGGTATCATAGGGATATTTAACAATAGGGTAATAGCTCCATATAATAAAGCACCAACAGGCAGATAGCTTAATAATAAAATGGCACCATGATATTGTTTAAAGAACACATCCAGCAAATTATGTTTTTCTGCGTTTCGTCCGAGCCATAGCAGTTTGTTGTATGTATCGTTAAACTGGCGGTAGAATATCATCTTGCCTACAAAGGCTGTGTATAAAAACAAGGAATAAATCAGTAGTCCTGTCAGTCGTAAAGAGTCACCTATGTGGAACCAGGCATTATTGAAGACTCCAGGTATGGTTACAAAGATCATGGATAGAAGCAGTACGTACGCATTAAAGTCCATGCCCCACCAGAAACCGTAACGGTAGCAATGATATAGAGCTACCCCTTTACCTTTAAAACTGGGATATGGTTTATACACTAAAATAAAAATGGTACGGAAAATTGCGCATAAAATAGGTGCCAATACAAATATGTGATAGTCTTGCTGTAGACCTTGCCAAAAATAATTCATTTGTTTCCTTCCCCTTGACTCTAAAAAAAATAATAGTAAAATCTATTTAGTATGTAAGTAAAAATCTCAACGATTTATTATAACAAAAAATAGTTGTTTTTGTTAGTCCATTATGGATTAGTGGTTGGATATGAAAGGACTAAGTATGGCATACTATATTATGAAATTTTTTAGCTGGGTTGCCTGCCTTTTTTCCATGGAAAAGTGTAACAGCTTTGGAAAAGTGCTGGGAAAACTCACTTGGATTGTAGTGCCAAAAAAGAGAAAGTTTATGGCCTATGATAATATTATCCGCTGCTTGGGGGTGGGTGCCAGGGAGGCAGAGAGGATCGCCAAAGCTTCCTGGGTGCAGTTTGGACCAATGCTGATGGAAGTGCTTCGTTACCCTGAGCTTATTAAGGATGATTACATAAAAAAATATGTCACTATTGATGGCCTGGAGTATTTGCAGGAGGCAATTGATAAGAAACAGGGTGCTGTAATTGCCACTTCCCACAGCGATAGCTGGGAGCTTATGGGGGCTGCTTTGGCCCAATATGGCGTACCACTTGTAGGGGTTGCAAGAAAGCAGAAAGATGGTGCCATGGATAGGTTTATAAATGAGTACCGTACTTTGGTGGGAATGCACATTACGTATACCAGTGGGGTAAGGGAAATGTTCAAGATGATTAAGGAGGGCTGGATGATTGGCTTGATTACAGATCAGGATCCAAGCCTGCGAGATGGAATTATTCTTGATTTCTTTAACAGAAAGACTAATTGCTTTGCTGGTCCTGCCACTATTGCCCGTTCACAGAAGGCTCCCATTTTTCATGGACAGATAACCCATCGTTCTGACGGTGGACATCATATTACTATTTACCCGCCAATTTATGTAGATCAGACAAAGGATAAAAAAGCTGATATAGGAAAAGCAACCCAGCAGGTTATGAATCTTCTGGAGAACCACATTAGGGAATATCCTGAGGATTGGTTCTGGCTCCATGACCGTTGGAAATCAGTACGGAATATAGGGTTGGACTAGGATTTTTGCACTATTGCCTATTATTTTGTATAATTGAAAATGAAGTATTGTGTCATTTTAAGTGGCATATTCTATCAAGGAGGGCTGAATTTGATAAAACAGACTACCCTTAACTCCGAAATTAGTTTTGTGGGAGTGGGGTTGCATTCTGGTGTAGATGTACATATGACCTTGCAGCCGGCGAAGGCGGATACGGGTATCGTTTTTGTGAGAAACGATCTGGACGGGTCACCGCAGGTGGAGGCCAAGGCAGCAAATGTTACTTCTACACTCAGGGCTACTACGATTGAAGATAATGGCATCAAGATGTTCACTATTGAGCATCTCATGTCTGCATTTAATGCAATGAAAATAGATAATTGCCGTGTGCTTATTGACTCTGAGGAGCCACCGGTGGCGGACGGCAGTTCAAAGGTTTTTTGCGAGCTTATTAGCAAGGCCGGCATAAAGGAGCTGGAGGCTCCACGTCAGGAAATAATTATTGATAAGCTGTATCGTGTGGATGATGGTGACAAATTTATTCTGGCTGTGCCTTATGATGGCTTCAGGGTAAGCTTCACTTCCATTAATCCTCATCCTCTTATTGGTATTCAGTATGGTGACTATGAAATTACCACTGAGGAGTATATCAAAGAGGTGGGAGCTGCCAGAACTATTGCCTATGAGGCAGAGGTGGAAGCCCTACGTAAAATGGGCTTGGGATTAGGCGGTACCATGGAAAATGTGATTGTCTATAATGATCAGGGCTGGATGAATGAACTGAGATATCCGGATGAGCTGGTTCGCCACAAGATTTTGGATATTGTGGGAGATCTTAGGCTGGCAGGCTTCATCAGGGGGCATTTTATTGCCGTAAAATCAGGTCATGCCTTGAACACAACCATGTCCAAGCATTTGGCTGAGAAATTTTGCAAGTAAGAAATTTTAGAAATATAGTTAAATTTAGTTGGTAAAGGAAGAAGGTATTAATATGGTATTGGAAATCGATGAAATCAAGAAAATTTTGCCACATCGCGCACCATTTTTATTGGTTGACCGTATTATTGAGATTGATCCATTTAAGTCTGCCACTGGCATTAAGAATGTTACCTATAATGAACCACAGTTCCGCGGTCATTTCCCTCATCAGGCTATTATGCCGGGAGTGCTTATTCTTGAGGCCATGGCCCAGGTAGGTGGCATTGCTATGCTTTATCCTGAGGAAAATCGCGGTAAGATTGCCCTTTTCGGTGGCATGGACAACATTAAGTTTAAGAAGCCTGTTGTGCCAGGCGATCAGCTGGTGATGAAGGCTGAGCTGATGAAGGTTCATGGGGATTATGGCAGACTTCACGCTGAGTCCTTTGTAGATGGTGTTTTTGCCGCTCAGGGAGATTTTACCTTTGCTCTTCAACAGCCGGTAAATGAGTAATTTAGGAGAAAAAAGCAGAAAAATAGAGAGAAGATTTAGTATTTGCCCGAAAATCGTGAAAAATGAGCGAAAATCAGATGTAGTAAGATGGGGCTGTTCCATGACTTATACATTATAGCAGTAAGTTTGGACTGTTTTAGGCCCTGCGGGCATACTAAAGGAGTGTAATTTTTTATGACAGATAATAATAATTCTGTTGCTGATATACATAAGTTTTCCGTGGTTCATCCCAATGCAAAGCTGGGAAAAAATGTTAAAATCGGGCCATTTACGGTTATTGGTGAACATGTAGAGATTGGTGACGGTACAGAGATAGGTCCTAACGTTGTTATTACTGGCTGGACCAAGATTGGTCAGGATTGCCATATTTTCCAGGGAGCCTCCATTGGCGAGGAGCCACAGGACCTTAAATTTAAGGGGGAGCGCAGCTTTGTGGAAATCGGTGATCGTACCAAAATCCATGAGTTCTGCACCATTCACCGTGCCTGTGGTGAGGATGAGGTTACCCGTATTGGTGATGACTGTCTGCTGATGGCCTACGTTCATGTGGCTCACAACTGTATTTTAGGCAACAATATCGTAATGGCTAATGCTGCTATGGTGGCTGGCCATGTAATTGTAGAGGACAGGGCTGTTATCGGTGGTATGGCAGGTGTGCATCAGTTTGTGCGCATTGGCCGTAATGCCATGGTTAGCGGTATGTCCCGTAATATTCATGACATTGTTCCGTTCACTATTGTGGATGGTTCCCCTGCAAGGGCTTGTGGTCTTAATAGCGTGGGTATGTCCAGAGCGGGCATTAGCGCTGAGAACCGCAGCAAGATAAAGCAGGCGTATAAATTCCTGTATCGCTCAGGGCTTCGTTTGCCGGAGGCCATTGAGGCCATAGAGGAGCAGGTTGATTCCTGTGAAGAAATTGAGCATTTGTTAAACTTCCTCAGAAACGCGGACCGGGGGATTTGCCGTCCGAATGTTAAGCACAGCTCCAAGGCTGGTGATGGCTCTGAGGGATAATATCGGAGGACGAGTATGGAAAAGATTGGTCTTTTGGCCGGTGTGGGCAGATTGCCGGTGGAATGTGCAATGGCTGCCAAGGCTATGGGCTATGAGGTATACTGTGTGGGGCTGGTTCCCGGGGTTGATGAGGAGCTGAAAGGCTGTACTGCGGGCTATAAGGATATTAATGTGGCTCAGCTGCAGGCTATCATTGACTATCTGAAGGAAAATGGGGTTCAGAAGGTAACAATGATTGGCAAGGTTACCAAGGAAATCCTATACAGTGGGCAGCACGTTCAGCCTGATTTGAGAATGCTCTCTTTGATATTTACTTTGCCTGATCGCAAGGACGATACTTTGATGCTGGCCTTTATCAAAGAATTGGCCAAGGATAATCTTGAGGCCTTTGATCAGACAGCCCTTATTAAGTCATTAATGCCGGAGGTGGGGGTCCTTACCAGGAGACAGCCTACTGATGAGGAAATTAAGGATATGAAGTTCGGCATGGAGATGGCCCGGGAAATTGGTCGTCTGGATGTGGGACAGACTGCTGTGGTTAAGCAGCTGGGGGTTATGGCACTGGAAGCAATTGAAGGCACTGATGCCTGCATTCGCCGGGGTGGCGAGTTGGCTCGTGGTGGTGCCGTGGTGGCTAAGGTGGCAAAGCCAAATCAGGATTTGCGTTTTGATGTTCCTGCTGTGGGCACCACTACTCTTGAAAGCATGATTTCTGTGGGGGCCAAGGCCTTGGTAATTGAAGCTGGCAGAACATTGCTGGTGGATAGGGCAAAGGTCATTGAGATGGCGGATGCCAATGATATTGCCATCGCTGTTATGGAATAAAATATCGTGGAGAATATTTTAGGGACTGGAAGATTTCGGTCCCTTTTGTGTTGTATGTAAGAATAAAATATGCGATAACGTGTTTGATAAATGGCACGTTGCGACGGCGCAGCCTAGTCCTTTAGGGAAACGCTAAGCGGAATATTTTGCCTGTGGCAAAATTTGAACAATTGCGTTATAATATATTGTAATGCTTTTTTAATGGATTTTTATGCATATTTTTAAAGGGGGGCTACAATGAAAATAATGTTTTCTGCTGGAGAACCCTCTGGGGATGTGCATGGTGAGAGCCTTGCCAGGGCCGTTTTGGAAAAATGTCCTGAGGCTGAGCTTATCGGCTTCGGTGGTCCCAAAATGGCGTCAGCAGGTGTTCGATTGTGCTCTGATATGCGTGAATACAGTATTATGGGCGTTTGGGAGGTTATAAAAAACCTTCGCAGGATATTCGCTCTTTTGGATAAGCTGGAGGCTTTCATGAAGGAGGAGAAGCCTGACATTCTGGTGCTGATAGATTATCCGGATTTTAATTGGCGGCTGGCAAAAAAAGCCAAGGCTATGGGGATACCGGTATTTTCTTACATTCCCCCATCGGCTTGGGCATGGCGTAAGGGCCGTGCCAGGAAATGTGCCGCCATTGCCGATGAATTTGCAGCGATATTCCCCTTTGAATTGCCTGTATATGAGGCGGCAGGAGCCAATATTTCCTTCAATGGCAATCCCTTGGTGGATACGGTTAAGCCAAGTTTGACCAAGTCGGAGGCCAGAGAATACTTTGGGGTAGCCGAAGGCAAAAGCCCCGTAATTTTGTTGCCGGGCTCCCGCAAGCAGGAGATTAATATGCTGTTGCCGGCTATGCTTAGTGCAGCTGAGCTTTTAAAGCAGGAAAATGACAGCCTGGAGTTTTATTTGCCGGTGGCACCGGGTATCGGCAAAAGGCTGATTACAGATATCGCCTCCAAGTATAGTGTGAATATTCACTATACTGAGGATAAGAATTATGATCTTATGAGTATCGGGGAGTTTGCCATTGCTACTTCTGGTACTGTGGTTATGGAGGCGGCTCTTTTGGGGCTTCCATGTGTATGCCTTTATAAAATGGCACCTTTAAATTACGCCATTGGCAAGCTGCTGGTGGACATTGAATTCTTTACTCTGCCCAATATTTTAGTGGGGCGTCAGGTGCAAAGGGAGCTTTTGCAGGATGAGGTTATAGGGGAGAGAATTTTTACCGAAGCAAGGAAATACTATGCTGAAGAAGGCTTTCGCAATAAGGTTCTTGATGGACTGAGGGAGGCTGTGTCCAAACTGGGAAAGCCAGGGGCAGCAGGCAGAGTTGCAGAGAAAATTTTAGCGGCGGCAGAGAGATATGGTAAAGGTCGCCTGGAGGTTAGTTAGTAAATGAAGAATTATAAGCGTTTGCTTATGTATATAAAGCCATATACCAGAAGACTGGTGGCGGCAGTATTTTGCATTATAATGGCTGCAGGAGCCAATTTGTATCTTCCATGGATTATCAAGGATATGATTGATAAGGTGCTCATGGAAAGGGATATGTACATGCTGAACCTTATTGCCCTTGGTATATTGGTAGTAATGTTCATTAGAGGTGTATTTTATTACGGCCAGAGTTATTTGGTTTCGTATGTGGGCGAGAAGGTTATTATCGATGTGCGCAGCATTTTGTTCCGCAAGTTTCAGAAAATGCCTCTTTCCTACTATGATAAGCAACAGACTGGTACTGTAATGAGCTATATTACCAACGATGTAGCAGCCATGCAGAGTGCCATTGTAAATAACCTGATTGAGATGGTTACAGAGGCTTCTATACTGGTGGGGTCTCTGGTAATGATGGTTTATTTGGATTGGCGCCTCAGCTTATTGACTTTGATGACCATTCCTTTGGTGGGTTACGCCATGAAGATTTTTGGCCGTAAGCTGAAATCCTCCGGGTCTCTTATTCAGGAGCGTATGGCGGATATTACTTCCATGCTTCAGGAAAGTATAGCAGCCATCAGGGTGGTTAAGTCCTTTGTTCGTGAGGCCTATGAAATTAAGCGCTTTGAGCATCAGAATGTGCTGAATTTTCAGGCTGCCATGAAGAACGTTAAGCTCATGAGCTTGCTTACCCCAACTGTGGAGTTTTTGGCAGCTGTGGCTGTAACCTTCATCGTGTGGTTCGGTGGCTATGAGGTTGTTAACGAAACCATTACCGCCGGTGAACTGGTGGCATTTCTTACCTATGCCGTTAATCTGGCAAATCCTGTAAAGCGTCTTAGCCGTGTTTATGGTGCAATTCAAAAGGCTATGGCAGCAGCAGAGCGCGTATTTGACGTTATGGATATGGACGAGCAGATTAAGGATGGTCCTGATTCCAAGGTTCTTCCTAAGATAGAGGGCAAGGTGGTATTCGATAATGTTACCTTCTCCTATAAGGAGGGGCAGGCGGCTCTTTCCAATGTGAGTCTTACGGCGGAGCCAGGCCAGATGATTGCCCTGGTGGGACCAAGCGGCAGCGGTAAATCAACTATTGCTAATTTGATACCTAGATTTTATGATATAGATTCCGGGTCAATTTCCATTGATGGCTATGATGTGCGGGAGGTTACCACTGATTCTCTTCGCGAGCAAATCGGTCTGGTGCCGCAGGAAACCATGCTTTTCAGCACCACAGTAATGGAAAATATCCGTTATGGACGGTTGGATGCCACAGACGAGGAAATCATCGAGGCCTCCAAGGCTGCCAATGCCGACGAGTTTATTCAGGAGCTGCCTGAGGGCTATAACACCAAGATTGGTGAGCGGGGGTTGAATCTGTCTGGCGGTCAGCGCCAGCGTTTGGCCATTGCCAGAGCCATATTGAAAAATCCTCGGGTTTTGATTTTGGATGAGGCCACCTCTGCCCTTGATACAGAAAGTGAGAAAATTGTACAGGATGCTTTGGACAAGCTGATGGTGGGGAGAACCTCCTTTGTTATTGCCCATCGCCTGTCTACTATATTTAATGCAGATCAGATTTTTGTAGTGGAAAACGGCCATGTTATTGAGCATGGTACCCATGAGGAACTGCTGGCCAAGGGTGGCCTTTACAGTAATCTTTACAACATCCAGTTCCGCAACAGTAATGCATAACTATTGGTATTTTTGAGGAGAAAACTATTCTATGCTCCATTTAGTGTACAATATTGTAGGTGTACTGGTGGTCATTTTGATGATACCGGTATTCTGCATTCGGGGAGTCCGGGAAAAGGGATTCGTGGAACGAATCAAACAGCAGCTGGGATTTTTGCCCAAGCATGCCCTGGACAAGGTTGCCCGCAAAAATTGTATATGGGTTCACGCTGCTTCTGTTGGTGAGATTGTGGCGGCCAGTCCCCTGATCAAGGAATTTCACAAGGAATTTCCTCAGAGTCCTATACTAGTATCTGTATTTACAAACAGTGGCTATGAAATGGCTAACCGCATCATTAAGGATGCGGACAGTATAATTCACTTTCCTTTCGATTTACCTTGGCTCTCAGCCAATCTTTTGTATAGAGTCCGTCCACGGGTTTTCATGCCGGTGGAAACTGAGCTTTGGCCTAATTTCCTCAGGGCCTGCAAAAAGCTGGATATACCAGTGCTTATGGTTAATGGCCGAATCAGTGACAAGAGTGCTAAAAGCTATCGTTATATGATGGGTCTTTGGGATGAAATTCTCAGCTCCATTAAGGTATTTGCCATGCAGTCCAATGTGGACGCGGAAAATATTTTAAAGCTGGGGGCTGACCCTGATCTGGTAACTGTTACCGGTAATACCAAGTTTGACCAGACTTACACTGATGTTAGTCCCGAGGAAAAGCATAACCTGCTGTTGGAGCTGGGGCTTAAGGATAATCAGGGGGTATTTTTGGCCGGTTCCACCCATAAGGGGGAAGAGGAGCATGTGTTAAGGGCCTTTAATGAAATACGCCGTATTTATCCCAAGGCAAAGCTGGTAATAGCTCCCCGGGCCATTCTTCGTACAAACGCCATATTGGAGCTTTGCGACGAATATTGCTTTAAGGCTGTAACCAGAACCCAGCTGCAGGAGAATTTTACCACTGATCATGATGTGGTTATTCTTAACACCATTGGTGAGCTGGGAAAGATGTACAGCGTAGGTGATGTTATTTTTGTTGGTGGTACCTTGATTCCTCACGGGGGTCATAACATATTGGAGCCTGCGGCCCACGGAAAGGCTATTATTGTGGGAGAAAATATGCAGAACTTCAAGGATACACATGTACTTTTTAAGAAACGCGATGCTGTAATTACCGTTAAGTCAGGAGATGATTTGGCGGTGGAGGCCCTGCATCTCTTTAGGGATGATGAGGAGCGTCATCGTATGGAAGCAGAAACCTTGGCCATTTGTAAGGAAAACAAGGGGGCAGCCCATAGAACGGCAGTGATCCTTAATGATCTCCTTGCCAAGGTGGAAATGAACAAGGTCAAGGCCACTGATAAATTGGAAAACTTCCAGACCTATTTCATGCAGATTATCCATAATAAGGAACCACAGGGCTTCTTTACCCGCTGTGTAATGGCAATATTGTTTATCCTTTCCAAGGTTTACAGTATGCTTGTAAACTTAAAGCTGGATAGCTATAAGTTTGGAATTTTGAAGACAAACAAGCTGGGCTGTTTTGTAATCAGCCTTGGTAATATTACTGTAGGCGGTACTGGTAAGACCCCTACAGCCCAGCGTCTGGCCAAGTATATTCGTGATATGGGCTATAAGGTGGTAATCCTTAACCGGGGATATCGTGCCAAGTGGCAGGGAGAAGTCGGTCTTGTATCTGATGGCAACCATATTTATATGGAGGCCGATCAGGCCGGTGATGAGGCCTATATGTTGGCCAAGCATTTGCCTGAGGTGCCGGTGCTGATTGGCCGTGACCGTTATAAAACAGGTCAGTATGCAATCGAACACTTTGGTGCCGAGGTGGCAATTCTTGATGATGGCTTCCAGCATTGGAAGCTGGCCCGTGACCTTGATGTGGTGCTTATTGATTCCGTAAATCTTTTTGGTAACGGGCATGTACTGCCAAGGGGTACTCTCCGTGAGCCTATTACCCATTTGGAGCGTGCAGATGTATGTCTTATGACCAAGGTGGACCAGGGGTTGCCAGGGTTTAAGAAATATATTAGGGATCAGATTGCCAAATATGGCAGTAATCCTACTGTAGTGGAAAGTATTCACCATCCTCAGTCCTGTATTGAGCTGTGTGATTGGAAACGCAACGTGGCCAGTGAGGGAATGTCCATTTCTGCCATTAAAGATAAGAAAGTGGTGGCCCTTTCCGCCATTGGCAATCCTGCGTCCTTTGAGCAGACGGTGGCCAGTGCGGGGGCGGAAATCATTGAGAGCTTCCGTTTTCCGGACCATCACGAATACACCCAGGAGGAAATGGTGGATGCTATGGAGCAGGCTGTCCGTCAGGGGGCCGAGGCCATTGTAACCACTGAAAAGGATGCTGTTAAGCTGCCAATGGAATTTTTGGCGGCGGTGCCTGATGAAAAGCAGATTCCGGTGCTTATTCTCACTGTCGAAGTGGTACTTCAGAATGGCAAGGATGAATTTGAAGAGATGCTGCAGAGAAAAATTGCTGAAAAGCTGGAGCAGCATAAGTCTAATTAATAAAGAGAGGCTGATATGTCAATGAATACACTTTGTGTTATTCCGGCGCGTTTTGCATCTACCCGTCTTCCGGGGAAGCCCTTGGCGGATATATGTGGAAAGCCTATGATTTCCAGAGTTTATGAGCAGGCAGCCAAGGCAAAGCGCCTTACAGGTGTTATTGCGGCTGTAGATGATGAGCGGGTATACGATGCTGTGGTTAAAAACGGTGGTAAGGCCATGATGACAGCCAAGGACCACCCAACGGGCACCGACCGTTTGGCAGAGGTGGCAGCAGCTCATCCCGAGGCAGAGCTTATTATCAATGTTCAGGGTGATGAGCCTATGATTGAGCCTTCTCTTATTGATGAATTGGCAGCAGCCTTTGATGATGCTCCTGATTTGCAGATGGCCACGGTAAAGTCGCCTATGACAGATCCGGAGGATATAAAAAATCCTAACAATGTAAAGGTTGTTACTGATAAAAATGGCTATGCACTGTATTTTTCCAGAAGTGTTCTGCCTTATCCAAGGGAGGATACGGGAGTAACGGTGTATAAGCACATTGGTATTTATGCCTACAAGCGGGATTTCCTGCTGCATTACGCCAAAATGGAGCCTACTCCTCTGGAAACCACTGAGTCTTTGGAGCAGCTTAGGGCCTTGGAAAATGGCTATAAAATTAAGGTTATCAAAACTGACTTCCATTTCGTTGGAGTGGATACAAGGGAAGATTTGGAAGCAGTCAATAAAGCATATAAACAGCGTTTAAATGGGCAAAATGCCTGAGGAAGAAGGGTGGTAGCATTATGAATACTGTTCAGGTGGGTAAATTTGAAATTGGTAATGGCAAACCGCTGGCTCTGTTGGCTGGTCCATGTGTTCTTGAGGAGATGGACCGTTGTCTGCTGATTGGCCGCACAATTAAGGAAATCTGTGGCAAGCTGGGGATTCCGTACGTTTTCAAGGCGTCCTTTGACAAGGCAAACCGTTCTTCCTTTAACGGTTTCAGAGGCCCTGGTCTGAAGAAGGGACTGGAAATGCTGCAGCATATTAAGGATGAACTGCAGGTGCCTATCGTTACTGATATTCACACCGAGGAGCAGGTGAAGCCTGTGGCCAAGGTGGCAGATATAATTCAGATTCCGGCATTTCTCTGCCGTCAGACTGATTTGCTTTATACTGCCGCCAAGAGTGGTGCTGTTGTTAATGTAAAGAAGGGTCAGTTTATGGCCCCTGCAGATATGCGCAATGTGGTGGACAAGCTCCATGAGGGTGGCTGCTCGCAGATTATGCTGACAGAGCGTGGTGCTACCTTTGGTTACAACAATTTGGTTGTGGATATGCGCGCTTTCCCTATTATGCGGTCCTTCGGCTACCCGGTTGTTTTTGATGGTACCCATAGTGTTCAGCTGCCAGGCGGTGCCGGTACCTGTTCGGCAGGTAACCGTGAATATGTGCCAAATCTGGTACGGGCTGCTGTCGGTGCAGGAGTGGATGCTCTCTTTATGGAAGTTCATGATAATCCGGAGGAGGCTCTCTGCGATGGTCCTAATATGATTTATCTGGACAAGCTGGAAGAGCTTTTGACGGATGCCATTGCAATTCATGATATTGTAAGAAAACAGTTGTAATTTTTGTGAGGCTTTTGTTAAATGATTAAGGATTCTGCAATCGAGACACTTCGTATTGAGGCGGACTCAGTATTGAAGCTGATTGATCATGTTGATGAAGAATTTGTCCAGGCAGTTCAGTGTATACTGGAGTGCAAGGCAAGGGTTATTATTACGGGCATGGGTAAGTCCGGCCATGTGGGCAGAAAGATTGCTGCCAGTCTGGCCAGCACAGGAACACCATCCTTTTTCATGCACCCGGCTGAGGCGTTTCACGGTGATTTGGGCATGGTTACAGCTGATGATGTAGTTATAGCTATTTCCAACAGCGGTGAAAGCACTGAGGTGGTAAATATTCTGCCGGTGGTAAAGCGCATTGGTGCCAAAATTATCGCCATGTCAGGTCGCAGGGAATCTGCTTTGGGCCGGAATGCTGATTTCTTTATTGATGTCAGTGTTGAAAAGGAGGCTTGTCCTTTGGGATTGGCTCCTACTGCCAGTACCACGGCTACTTTGGCCATGGGTGATGCCATTACTGTGGCTTTGTTGGAAGCAAGAAACTTTACCAAACAGGACTTTGCCCTTTTCCATCCGGGCGGTTCCCTGGGACGGCGTTTGCTTTTAACTGTGGAAAATGTTATGCATAGCGGTGAGGACAATCCTATTATTCACTACAGTGCCACCGCCAAGGAAGCTCTTTTTATGATGACGGATAAGGGCCTTGGGGCAACGTCTGTGGTGGATGATGATGGTAAATTTATTGGATTGGTAACAGATGGTGATATTCGTCGTTGTTTAGCCAAGGGCAGTCAGTTTTTGGATGAGCCGGTGGAGGAGCTTATGACCAAGAAGCCTCATACCATTACCCAGGAGAAGCTGGCGGCATCTGCCTTAAGTATTATGGAAAAGCATAAGCCACGGCCAATTACGGTTTTGCCTGTGGTGAGTGCTGATAATAAACCAGTTGGTATTGTGCATTTGACAGACCTTTTGCGTCAGGGAGTTGTATAATATGAAAACTAAAAAAGGTGCTTCTGAAATTGCCAAGAAAATTAAGCTGATAATTTTTGATGTGGATGGAACCCTTACGGATGGGTGTATCTATATGGGGCCTGAGGGGGAAGCCATGAAGGCTTTTTCTGCCCGGGATGGTATGGGTATTGCCATGGCTCATAAGGGGGATATTAAAAGCGCTATTATCACCGGCCGTAGCTCCAGAATTATGGCCAAGCGTGCCAATGAGCTTAAGATTGATGCCCTTTATCAGGGGTGTGTTGATAAGCGTGGGGCTTATGAGGAGCTTAAGCTGAAATTCTCCCTTAAGGATGATGAGATTGCCTATGTGGGAGATGACATCAATGACATTCCTCTTATTCAGCAGGCAGGCCTTGGCTGTTGTGTGGGAGATGCTGTAGCTGAGGTTAAGGATTTGGCCACGGTGGTGGCTGACTATCCAGGTGGCAAGGGGGCAGTTCGGGAAATCCTTGAGTTTATATTAAAGGAACAGGGGAAATGGGATTCCCTTGTGGGCACCTTTACCGGAAAAAAAGTAGTTGACGGTGTAAGGCAGTAAATAAAAGTATTCTTTTAATAGGGATAGGAGATTTGGATTTTTATGGTATACAAGCTTCTTATGTTTCTGAGCTGGGTGTCATGCAGAACTCCTTATAGCTGGTTGTTGGCAGCGGGCAAGGGATTGGGCATCCTGTATTACAAGTTAATAAAGAAACAGAGAAATCTGGCGATAAAGCAGATGCGGGAGTCTTTGAAAATATCTCAGGAAGAGGCTGAAAAGCTGGTTCGTGAGTCCTTCATCAATATGGGTCGCAATTTTTTTGAAGTGCTGTATATGCCTGCCCTTAACAAGGATAATTTTAAAAAGCATATTGAAATTGACCATCTTGAAAGGATGGAGGCGGCATTGGCAGAAAAGCATGGTGTTGTGGTTTTGACAGGTCATGTAGGTAATTGGGAGTGGTTGTCTGCCGCCTTTACCATGAATGATATGCCTGTAAGTGCCATTGCCAAGCAGCAGCCTAACATGGATTATACAAATGCCCTGAATGATTTGCGGGCAACCATTAACGTAGAAATATTTTCCCGCGGTACCAGTGAGCTTTTGGCAGCAGCCAAGGCACTGAAAAAAGGGAGAATATTGGGATTTTTGGCAGACCAGGATGCTGGTCCTGGTGGTGCCTTTATTGAATTTTTGGGCAAGACGGCTTCTACTCCTATGGGAGCTGCGGTATTTGCCAAAAAATTTAATTCTCCTATTTTGCCAGCCTTTATACTTCGCCAGCCAGATGGCCATCACAAGGTCGTTATTGGTGAGGTGCTTCGCTATGAAGATACTGGGGACAGCGACAAGGATTTGTTTAATTTAACCTATAAAATGACCAAAATTCTTGAGAAAATAATTATTGAAAATCCGACTCAGTGGCTTTGGTTCCAAAAGCGTTGGAACACAGCTCCTGAGCAGCAGGTGCACAAGCATCATATAGTAAAATCAGAGGTAACTGACAATGAATAAAAAAGGAAAGGCCTTGGCAGGTATATTTACAGTTTTGCTGGTATGCCTTATAGTATGGGCTGTAAACGGAATACCAGAGCCTCCTGATGAGGGAAATACTCCCTCACAGCGTATTGTTAATTTTGATGGCAATACTATTAGCGAGGAAAAGAACGGTAAGATCATTTGGACAGTAACTGCCGAAAATATAGAAATGGATATTGATACCAAGGATGCCTCTCTCATAAACGTTACGGCTGTATATAATTTTGAGGATGGCCGTATCGTTGAGTTGAAGGCACCGAAGGCTATCTACAAGGAAAAGGATCATCATTTGGAAATTATTGATGGAGTGGAGGGAAAATCCAGTGATGGTGGCAAGTTCTCCTGCAAGGAGGTGGAGTGGCTGTCCGATAAGGACATGCTGGCCATGAAGGGAGACGCTAAAATTGAGTACGAAAAGGAGCATATAAAGGCATCCGGTGACCGTATAGAGAGCACTAATGGCTTTACCAAGTTTAAGGCCATTGGAAAGGCTCATTTGGAAAAGGGAAAAAAGGAATAGGAGAATAGGCTATGAGCATGAGATTAAACATAAAAAAAGCAATTGTTATGGCTGGTATTGCTACTATGGCGGTTTCAGGCACTATTTATGCAGCGGATAACAACGAGCCGGCAACCCTTGATGCAGAGGAAGTAGAATATGATATGGAAAGTGGCCTGGCCTCTGCCAAGGGAAATGTGGTAATGACCAAGGGTAATGCCACTGTTACCGGTAATTATGCAGAATATAATTCCAAGACCCAGGAGGGTAAGGTACGTGGCAATGTGGTGGCCACCAAGGAGGATATGCGGGTGACTGCTGATTTGGTAACCACTGATGGTCCTGACCACATGATTGCCGTAGGTTCTGTTAACGGCACCAAGGCTGACAAGCATTTTATGGGGCCTAAGGTGGAATATTTCCAAAAGGATGAGTATGTGCTGATTCCAAGCGGTGGTAGCATCACTTCTGCGGATGGAACCTTCAGAGCTGATCTGATCCGTGGATTTATGAAGGAAGATCACATTGTAGGTAATGGTAATGCTTATATGGTAAGCCCTAAGAACAACATGGAGGCTGGTGGTGACCAGGTAGATTATTGGGGCAAGGAAAAGGGCAAGGCTATTATAACCGGCAATGCCTGGGCTGTTCAGGACAACAATACCCTGAAGAGCAAAAAACTGACCGTATATTTGGCTGATGACGGCAAGACATCTGTGAAGTAACTGGGAGGTCTATTGAGTTGCATATTGAGGCCAGAAATTTAGTTAAAACATTTAAAAAACGAAATGTTGTGGATGGTGTTTCCCTCAAGGTGAGCAAGGGGGAAATCGTAGGCTTGCTGGGGCCAAATGGTGCCGGCAAGACCACCACGTTCTATATGATTGTAGGCTTGGAGCGTCCAACCTCCGGCGAGGTTTTTTTGTCTGATTTCCCAATCAGTGATATGCCAATGTATAAGCGTTCACGCCTGGGTATCAGCTATTTGGCCCAGGAGGCATCTATTTTCCGCAATATGACCGTTGAGGAAAATATTATGTCCATTCTGGAGGGGACTATCAAGGATAAGGCTACCCGTCATAATAAGGTGAAGGAGCTGCTGGAGGAATTCCACGTATCCCATGTTATTGACAGATTGGGTACAGAGCTTTCCGGTGGTGAGCGTCGCCGCGTGGAGATTGCCCGCTGTCTGGCATTGGAGCCACAGTTTATTCTGTTGGATGAGCCCTTTGCCGGTGTAGATCCATTGGCAGTGGCGGATATTCAGGGAATTATCAAATATCTTCAGGAGCGCGGTATGGGAATTCTCATTACTGACCATAATGTAAGAGAAACGCTGCATATCGTTGACAGGGCATACATCCTTAATAACGGCAAGATTCTCCTGGAGGGTGACAGCAATACGATAGCAAACAGTGAGCTGGCCAAGAAATTCTATCTTGGTAATGATTTCACATTGTAATTGAGGTAAGAAGATGCAGATTAGAATATTAGACAAATACATATTTAAAGAGGTTTTCAAGACCTTTATATTTGGTATATGTGCATTTTCTGCCGTATTTATCGGTTCCGGAACCTTGTTCCGAATTGCACAGTATATCACAGAATATGGTGCCTCTCTGGCATCTGTGGCCAAGATTTTCGTGTTGAGTCTTCCAGGAGTTGTTATTTGGACTTTCCCAATGTCCATGCTGCTGTCCGGCCTGTTGACCATTGGACGTCTTTCCGGAAATAGCGAAATAACTGCCATGAAGTCATGCGGTATCAGCTTTTACCGTATTGCAGCACCGGCTATTGTTTTGGGGGCATTTGTAAGCATATTTGCTGTTTATTTCAGTGAATACGTAGTGCCATGGTCAAATGAAGCCTATAGTAATGTGCTCAATTATGAGATTAAGGGAAATTTGGCACCTCAATCCCAGGAGCATATCATTATTAAGGACATAAAGAATGGCAATATTGAAAACCTTATCTATGCCCGTCAGTATGATGCCACTACCAATCAGATGCTGGGTATCACCATGCAGTCCTTCGAAAAGGGCGAGCTGAGTCATGTGGAAAATGCGGAATACGCTGACTGGAAGGATAATCAGTGGACCATGCATCAGGGAATAATTTATGATGTATCTCAGGGAGAGTCCCGCCATACCATGCATTTCGATACTCAAGTGCTTCCTGTAAACGAAAGCCCAAAGGAAATTATCCGTGAGCAGAAGAAGCCTGAGGAAATGTCCATGGCAGAGCTGACAGCTCAGATTGAAATAATGAAAAGCCAGTATGTAAATACTGCCAAGCTGGAAACGGAGCTTTATCAGCGTGTTACTATTCCAATGGCAAGCCTTATTTTTACCCTGGTTGCCGTTCCTTTAGGTATGCAGCCAAACCGCAACAGCTCTTCCCGTGGCTTCGTAATAAGTATAGTAATTATTTTTATTTATTACAGCTTAATGACCATGGCCGGAGCCATTGCCCAGGGTGGTACTGTTCCACCGATTATTGCTGTATGGCTGCCTAATATTATAGGCCTTATTGCCGGTGGCTGGCTTATGAACAGGGCTTCCAAATAATAAAAAATACAGATGCATTAAATATTTATTTCGTTTTTTTATAGATTTTGAAGGGATGTGACTTCGCCGTGTATGGTCTGTTTTTGATTGTGGTTCTGGTAGTAGTAGGCGGAGCCATAGCCTTTATTGGTGATAGACTGGGATCCAAGGTCGGCAAGAAAAAACTGACTATTTTTGGGCTCAGACCAAAGCATACCTCTGTTTTGGTAACAATTCTTACAGGTATCAGTATTACTACCATGACCCTGGCAGTAATGACCACTGTTTCTGACAATGTTCGTACTGCTCTTTTTGGTATGGAGCAGCTCCGTCAGACTATGGCGGAAACGGAAAACCGTCTGGCTTATGCTTCCAGGGAGCTGGAAAATTCCAAGGCAGAGCAGGCCAAGACGGATGCAACCTTGGCTCAGACACGCAAGGATTTAGATCAGCTTATAGAACAACGTCGGGAGCTGGAGCAGAGAGCTGATGAGCTGCAACGGGGCAACGATGCTTTGGAAGCAGCCAAGGCCGAGCTGATGACAGAAAACAATAATTTGGCCTCACAAAATCAGGGGCTGGCAGATGATAATGCCAAGCTGGCGGACGATAATAAGCAGCTGGAGGACAGAAATGCTTATCTGACAACAGGTATTCAGATTATGCGTGAAGGGGATATTACCTTCCGTGCCGGTGAAGTTCTGTCTGGTGGAGTGGTTAAGTGTAGCCGCAGCACCGAGGAAATCATGAATGATTTGAGTGTGCTTACAGATATGGCCAGAGAGAATATTGCCCGTCGCCTGGGGGATAAGGCTACAGAACAGGAGAAGCAGATATGGATTTTACAATCTGATTATGAACAGGCAGCCCAGATTATTTCTGAAAGTCAGGATGATATGGTTGTTCGTATTGTATCCATTGGCAATCTCGTTCGTGGTGAGGATGTTCGCACAGTGCTGCAGCTTTATCGCAATAAGCGGGTGTTCAATGACGGTGAGCTTATTGCTACCAAGAGCCTCCATGTAAACGTTAATAATGAGGAGGAAGTGGATGCGGAAATAACCAGCTTCCTTCAGGAGGTTAACGGCATTGCCACCCAAAAGGGGGTATTGCCTGATCCTATTTCCGGCAATGTGGGTATTATCGAGGGTGAAGAAATTTATAATACCATTAATGACCTTAGAGCAGCTCGTGGAAAGGCAACGATTTATGCTTACGCCAAGGGGGCATGCGAGGTATTCGGGCCATTGCGGGTAAGGCTGAAGATTATAGCCTCCGGGGTCATAGGGGCATTTTAAAATACTGTTCGAATAATTTTACATAGGGCAGAGACTGTTGCCTTTCGCTCAGCTTCGATGCTAAAAATATTTTTTGCATAATAATTAACAGCAAGAAAAATCCGAACTCGCTTCGCAATAACAGTAGTTGTGTTGCTTCGCTCAAACAACGGATGTTTTCTCGCTGTGTAAGTTAGCAAAAAAGTATTTTTTAACGCCTCGAAACTTAATGCTCAAGGCAATCAGTATCTGCCCTTGATAATATATAGGAGTAGTTGTTTTGAGTACGAAATTAATAGGAAAAAGTATTTTGGCAGTTGATCCGGGACGGGATAAATGTGGTGTAGCTGCTTTATCAACAGATGGTACTGTCCTTTACCAGCGGGTGGTGGATACGGCTTCCATGCCTAATATTATTAGTAATTTGAAGAGAGACTATGAAGCTGATATACTTGTAATTGGTAACGGTACCACCTCCGGTGAGGCACAGGCACGTATAAAAAATGAGTGCCCGGAGCTTCAGCTGGAGGAGGTTGATGAGTACTATACTACCCAACTGGCCCGTGGTGAATATTGGAAGGTAAAGCCGCCAAAGGGGTGGCGTAAGCTAATACCTACCAGCATGCAGGTGCCACCGGAGCCAGTGGATGATTTTGTGGCGGTTATTTTAGCAAGAAGATATTTAGAGGAACGCAATATAAAATGAAAGAAGGGGAACAGAAATGGCAGATGCTTCAAAGAGACCGGAATGGAATGAGTATTTTCTTGATATTTCCAAGGCAGTAGGAAAACGGTCTACCTGTCTTAGACGCAAATATGGGGCGATTATCGTTAAGGATAAAATTATCATCAGTACAGGATATAATGGTGCACCTAGAGGTGAGGCCAACTGTATTGATACCGGTCTTTGTGAGCGTCAGCGCCTGGGCATTAAGCCAGGTCAGAATTATGAGCTGTGTGTAGCTGTCCATGCAGAGCAGAATGCCATTATTAATGGTGATCCCGAGAAAATGAAGGGGGCCACAGCCTATATTGTGGGCTATAATGCAGACGGAACCCTGGCAAGTGGCAAGCCATGTCTTCTCTGTAGGCGTATGCTTAGAAATGCAATGTTGGATAAAGTTATTTACCTTGAGTCAGACGGGTCAGTGGTAGAAGTAGAGCCAAAGGATATAAAGTAAATTTATAGATGTGCATCCTTAGTGTCACGTCGGTCATGCCCCTAAAACTTTTTGTCCGATTTATATAGCGTTAAAAATCATAACTCGCTTTGCCCTTGTAGGGCTCGCTCAAACAAATGATTTTTCCCGCTAATATTTAGGAGCGTACAAAAAAGTTTCTTAACGACGCATGCCCTAATTGTTCCACTAGTATGCCCATCTATTTTTTTCCTTTATACCTGCTTTTTACTATGAAATCTTAGTGAATCAAATCTGAAGGATGAAGATGAGCTTTAGATTTCGTGTAAGGGCTGATGAAAGCCCGTATGCTTTCATCTTGCTTATCTTGTTGACAGAGTGTATTTAGTGCAGTAAAATTGGTATGTTCTAAAGAAAGCAGGTGACTTTTTATGCCAAATTTCGTTTGGGCATTACTTATAGCTTTGGTGGTATCATTAGTGATTACCCCAGCTGTTATTTTATTTGCAGATAAAACTGGTGCCATGGATGCACCGGATGCCAGAAAAGTACATAAAAAACCTATTCCACGTATTGGAGGCTTAGGAATTTACATTGCCTTTATGGCAGGTGTGCTGGCTACTTTACAGCTGGATATGCTGCCAGAGGATGTGCAGTCAGGTGTTATAGGTCTTTTGATAGGTGCTACCCTGATTGTTATCTTGGGTTTGGTGGACGACTATAAGAATCTTCCCCCTAAGGTGAAGCTGTTGGGACAGATCGTTGCTGCGGGAGTTCTGGTGTCCTTTGGGGTACAGATTGATTTCGTGGCGGATCCATTTGGAGATTATTTCTATCTTGAATACTTTGCCATTCCAGCTACCCTATTTTGGATTGTGGGTCTGACCAACACGGTTAATCTTATTGATGGCTTGGACGGCTTGGCTGCTGGTGTGGCCACTATTGCTTCCATTACGATACTTTTGGTGGCTATACAAAATGCTTTTGTGTTGGTAACTATTATTACAGCAGCATTGGCCGGAGCAGCTATTGGATTTCTTTGGTACAATTTCAATCCGGCAAAGATTTTCATGGGAGATACAGGCAGTATGCTCCTGGGTTTTGTGTTGGCGGGAATTTCTGTAATTGGTGCAGTTAAGAGTGCAGCGACTATTGCCCTTATTGTGCCTATTTTGGCTCTGGGTGTGCCAATTCTTGATACCTCCTTTGCCATTATCCGCCGTTATCGCGGTGGTGTTCCTATTTTCAAGCCAGACAAGGGACATTTGCATCATCGTCTTTTGGATATGGGCTTTAACCAGCGTCAGGCTGTGTTGTTGATGTATATTATCAGCGCCATGCTGGGACTGAGTGCCGTCCTTCTTAATGAGGTGTCCGGCGGCATAGCTATTGCCATTGTGGTGGCAGTTATTCTGCTGGTATTTTTCGGTGCAAAAAAACTTGGTATTCTTAGAATGAAGAATCCTTGATACTTAAAATATATTCGTAATTATCTCGTATATGGAAGGGGATTAAGATGGGGAAAAAGATTAAAGTAATGACTGTGTTTGGTACCCGTCCGGAAGCAATTAAAATGGCTCCTGTAGTTTTGGAGCTGGCCAAACATCCTGAGGAGATTAAGCCAGTGGTGGCTGTTACTGCCCAGCATCGCGATATGCTGGATCAGGTATTAAATCTTTTTCATATTAAACCGGATTATGATCTGGATATTATGGCTGCCGGCCAGACATTATTTGATATTACCTCCAGGGCTATGATGGGCCTGGATAAGGTGTTGCAGAAGGAAAAGCCTGATATTGTGCTGGTGCATGGTGATACCACCACCACCTTTGCCGGGGCTTTGGCGGCATATTACCATCAGACTGCTGTTGGGCACGTGGAGGCAGGCCTGAGAACTCATAACAAGTATTCACCGTTCCCGGAGGAAATGAACCGCAAGCTCACTGGTTCCATCGCCGATATGCACTTTGCACCTACTAATACTTCCGAGAGCAATCTCTTGGCTGAATCCATCAATAAGGAGGGTATTTTTGTTACTGGCAACACCGTTATTGATGCTCTTCATAAGACAGTTCGTGAGGATTTTGTATTTGAAAACGAGACCCTTCAGAATATTGACTACAAGAATAAGCGTATAATTTTGGTTACTACCCACCGTCGTGAGAATTTGGGTGAACCAATGCGTAACGTATATAAGGCTCTGCGTCAGCTCACAGAGGAATTTGAGGATGTGGAGATTGTCTTCCCTGTTCATAAGAACCCGAAGGTTCGTGAGGTAGTTAAGGAAGAATTGGGTGGCCACGACAAGGTTTATCTCATTGATCCGTTGGACTATGAACCTTTTGCCAACCTTATGCACAGAGCTTATATGATTCTTACTGACTCCGGTGGAGTTCAGGAGGAGGCACCTGCTTTGGGTAAGCCGGTTCTGGTACTCCGTGATACCACAGAACGCCCTGAGGCCGTGGAGGCAGGTACTGTTAAGCTCATTGGTACTGATGAAAAGGTTGTATATGAGGAAGCCAAGAAGCTGTTGACTGATAAAAACGAGTACAACAGTATGGCAGAGGCATGCAACCCTTATGGTGATGGTCAGGCATCCCGCCGTATTGTGGAGGCCATTCTCCATAAATATGGAAAGGGCCATGCAAAGCCAGACCGCTTCGTGGCCAAATAATTTTATAAATTTTAGGACTGCGTTATTCGTAGTCCTTTTTTTATTTGTTACAATGTGGGTCCTGTCATGGAATAGGCCATTCATTTTCTTCGCTAGTGCCACATCAATTTATTTATCGGCTTAAAGATGGTATGGACGGACTTCGTAACCGTCCGCCACATCACAGTGGCTTCGATGAGTTTATTACGGATGTGTCATTTTGAGCTTCGCATGCTTCATGTCCTTATTCCATGCCACCCACAGTTATTGCACATAAGGACAGGGGTGCTTACTGGAGCAATTAGGTCATGAGTCGTTAAGAAACGCTTTTGTCCGCACATCTATTTTAGTGACAAAAATCATCTGTTTGAGCGAAGCGAGTTATGATTTTTTTCACTATTTAATTAGGACAAAAAGTTTTAGGCCCATGACCGTCGCGACAGAAAACAGCCCTGCCCATTTGCATAAAAGTATAAATAGAAATTATGAAAACATTAGTATGAAATTATTTTCATAAATTTAACAGAATTATTTCATAATGGAGGAATATTTGCTATAATTTCAAGTGTTGTTGATATTTCAAGGGGCAGAGGAAGGTGAAACACTTGAAGGCGGCGAATAATAACAAGAGTGAGCATGAAGATAAAGAAGCCGGCGGCTTGGCTCAGGCTCTGAAGGCCTTTGGTGTTTTGGGGGGCGTAGGTGTTTTCTTTGCAGTCGTCATGGGAATATGTATTTTCCTGGGGGCTATGGCAGATGATTTTCTGGGCCTTGAATATGGTGGAAAGCTAACGGGAATTGTTGTGGGATTTCCAATTGCCTTTTATCTGACCTACAAACAGCTCAAGGGTATTATTTAGTTTACAACGCAGTTAATTTTTTTGGGCGTTATGACGCGCAGTTCAAGTTTATAGCGTGTTGAAACGCTAATAATGAATATTTTGCTTATGGCAAAATATGAACAACTGCGTTATAACACGCAGTTCAAGTTTATAGCGTGTTGAAACGCTAATAATGAATATTTTGCTTATGGCAAA
>NZ_JAZTZI010000062.1:0-1326 GCF_045637405.1 Anaerovibrio sp. | reverse complement strand
TAATTGATTTGTTATTGCCTGATAAGCAGTTTGCTGATGAGGTCATCGCTATTTTTGAAGAGGAACTTCCTCTGGAGGAAATGGCCTCAGGGCCGGCCAATGAACTGGGCAACAGTGAAGAATACTTGGATTATGCCATATTGTCCTATGTTATACAGGGGTTGAAGAATGTGCCGGGCAAGGGAGAAAACCTTATCTGCACTGGTTTGTATGCCCCGGTTATTGGCTGTAGAAATATTGCCCTGAGCACCATTGAAGCCTGGCGCAAAGCCGATTTTCAGCTCACCGGGCGGATGCTTGATACCCTGGCAAGGCTCAAGGAAAGGGAGGTTCATGAAGCAACCCGTAAGCGGTTGGAAAAATTTTGATTGAAACCCTAGCCTTCTTAGCGTATAATGTTACATAGTTTCGCTGGTGTAACTCAGTTGGTAGAGTACCTCATTCGTAATGAGGGAGTCGCGGGTTCAAGTCCTGTCTCCAGCACCAGAATATTTTAGGGATACCCATTTGATGTTTCGTCATGTGGGATCCCTTTTTTGTTTTTGGGGATTATTTTATAGATCATCATAATTGACATATAAATCCATTTGATATACCATACTAAAGAAGTTAGATGAAAATGGTTATTAATATTATTGATTGTTAATATATGAGGCTGTTATGAAGAAAGAGCGATATGATATTACCGGTATGTCCTGCGCAGCTTGCTCCGCACGTGTGGAAAAAGCGGTAAGGGCGTTACCGGGAACCGATGAAGTTACAGTTAACCTGCTGACTAATTCAATGCAGGTTGTTTATGATGAAAATGCTTTAAAATATGATAATATAATCGAGGCCGTGGAAAAGGCAGGCTATGGGGCGGCAATTCATGGAGCTGATCAGGCGGTTTCTTTTGAAAATAAAGCCAAGGATGCAATGGAAACAAAAAAATGGTATCTGGTTTGGTCGATAGCATTGTTGCTTCCCGAGATGTATATTTCCATGCATCAAATGCTGTACATCCATTTGGGGCTGGAGGTACCGGAGGTAATTTCGGAGATTTTTGATGGTCCGGAAAATGGGGCGATTTTTGCCATTACCCAGTTGCTTTTGGTGTTGCCGATAATGTTTTTAAATAAAAACTACTATATTAATGGTGGCAAGGCGATGTGGGCTAAGGCGCCCAACATGGATAGCCTGGTGGGCTTGGGATCAGCTGCGGCATTGGTGTATGGTGTAGTGAACCTATATTACATCTGTTGGCATATTGGTCATGGAAATTTAGCCGAGGTTACGCAATATAGTGCCAATCTATATTTTGAGTCGGCCGGTATGATTGTAACATTG
>NZ_JAZTZI010000061.1:0-17998 GCF_045637405.1 Anaerovibrio sp. | reverse complement strand
TGGGTCTGCTCACGGGCAGTAGGACCACCAGAGCTACCGCCCGCCCCTCCAGATGCCTCGCTCCCCGTATCTGCGGTATAAATCAGATCATCAGCTGTACCGTCATTATCACCATCCGCGACAGAGGCTGTGCCAGTCCCCTCCAGCGTCGTACCAACTGTATATCTGCCATATGCAATGTTGTTTGTCGGATAGTTAGCCATTTTGTTTTGAATAAGTATCGTATAGGTCCCCTTCACAGGAAGTTCATTCAAATTTGAGAAATTAATATCGACGGTATTAATAGTTGGCCTTGTACCATTGGTGTTTTTGATTCCGTCGGGCCCAGTCAGTCTGAGGGCAGGAGTGCCCCATTTTGCTTCCTTGATATTGATAGTTTCAAAGTTAGCAACTTCGTAAGCACTGTTCGCGCCATAAAGGTTCAAGGTGTTCCCTGTGACATTTAGAATGGCACCG
Source organism: Anaerovibrio sp. (assembly GCF_045637405.1). Classification (GTDB taxonomy): domain Bacteria; phylum Bacillota; class Negativicutes; order Selenomonadales; family Selenomonadaceae; genus Anaerovibrio. The sequence continues at coordinate 17,542 of NZ_JAZTZI010000061.1, read as the reverse complement.
AGACCACCATATAAATAGCTATATACCGTGCTGTTTTCCAGCGTAACAATATTATTCTGGGCTTCACCATTATTACAATGACTACCGTATACATTTTTCACTATGCTGTTTACCAATTTAACACGATTGCCATTGGCATTACCATTTCCAGTGTAAGCCCCATTTACATCTAACCATTGGCCATAAGCCTCCCCTGACACTACATCCTTTAATTCCACTGAATATCCGCTGATGTTGCCGCTGTCTGTTCTTCCCCCTGTTATTTTCCAAGCATTCCATGTCCCGCCGGTAAAGGAAAACTTCTTGGTAGTGGAATCATACGACACCATATCAATAGTTACGCCACCAGGATATTTTGCCACAGCCTCGGCCCCTGTATATTCTGTTGGGTACTCCCAAACCGCAATTTCATTATTTTCAGTATAAATTTCACTAGCTGCCATGGCCACCCCGCTGCCCCCTATCCACAGGGATACAGCCAGTGCCAATGCCATCTGGGCTTTTTTGCCTTTCCAGCCATTACTATTAGGATGTATTGTTTTACCGATGTCCCCCCCCTAGTGGACTATTATACTTATTTCCTTTCATTTACATTTCCTCCCTGCGTAACTTTTGTGCCATAAAACACTTTTTTCCTCTTGCCTAAATATTTAGCATTAAAAAATAAAAAATACAATACCAAATCAAAAAGTGCGCGGATTTTTCAAAAAGTGTGGCGTTTTTAGACTTTTTGACCTTTCTTTTATAACAATTTTATTATAATACAGGGGAAATCTATGTTTTTAAATAGATACATTAAAAACAAAAAAAGAGCTGCCGAAGCAGCCCATCAATAAATATAAATGTGAATATGGTAATGCCGTTTTTAAAACCTGTTTTACAACAGTCTGAATTTTTCTTTCATATAGAGGAAAAATTTGAACAATGGCGTTATAATAATATCAGAGAATGAACACATAGGATGTGGCTGATATGTTTACAGATTTTGCACATAGATTAAAGGAATTGCGCCTGTCAAAGGATTTGACCCAAAAGGAATTTTCTGACCTGCTGAAAATCAGTCAAAGCACAGTTTCCATGTATGAAAGCGGGCAGCGTGAGCCAAGCCGTGAGGTATTGGAAATTTATGCCAAGTTTTTCAAGGTGGACATGAGCTACTTCACAGGCAAGGACAAAAAGCAGGTAGTCATCGATATTATTTCTCCCGCCCCTGAGGACCCGAACCCTGATAAGAATATGGACAAAAGGCTAATCGCTGCCTATCACAAAGCTCCTGAGCATATCCAAAGAATCGTTTCCGTGTGTCTGGAGCCATATATAGATGAAAAATAAAAAGCACTGGCAAACGGAGCTGATTATCAGCCCGGCCCCAGTGCTTCATTCTTTATTTAATGTATTATCAATGAGTTTCAACAAGTGCATGAACCCTCTTGCGACGTCCATAGGTTTTCAGTACGAGGGCAATAAGGAAATTTATCACAAAGCAGCCAGCAAAGAAATACAAAGTATAGCCATAGCCGCTGGTATTTTCCCTAAAAACAGCAATAATAGATGGCCCAGCAATTCCTGCCAGCCCCCAGGCGGTCAAAATTCGGCCATGAATGGCACTAAGCTCTCTAGTACCGAACAAATCAGAAAGATATGCCGGCATACAGGAAAAACCACCTCCGTAACAGCTTATAATTAATAAAATAAGCAGCTGGAAAATCATTGCATCTACAGTGTTGGCCAAATGATAAAATGCGGCAATTTCAATAAGGAAAAACATAATATATGTCATTCCCCTGCCAATATAATCGGAAACGGTGGACCAGATAATACGTCCAGCCCCGTTTAAAAGGCCGATAATACCTACCATAGATGCAGCAGCTGCCGCGTCCATGCCCACTACCTCCTGAGCCATTGGTGAAGCTACGGAAAGCAGTCCAATTCCACAGGTAATATTTACGAAGAAAATCCACCACAGAGCGGAGAACTGCCATGTCTTTACTGCCTCATTGGCTGTAGCTCCCTGATGGGCGTTTTCCCTCACTTCGATGTCGCTACTGATTGCCGGTGGCTTTAAGTAAAGGGCAGACATGCTCATAATAACTATATATACTGCACCCAATATCAAGAAATTGTTTCTTAAACCATACTCGCCTGTGAGATACTGCATAACCGGACCCGCCACCAATGCTGCAAAGCCAAAGCCCATAATGGCAAGACCGGTGGCAAAGCCCCGATGGTTAGGGAAATACTTTACCAATGTGGATACCGGTGTTATATAGCCAATCCCCAAGCCTATACCACCAATAATACCATAAAATAGATACAGCATGGCCAAACTGCCAGCTTCAATGGCAAGGGCTGTACCCAGCATCCCCGTTCCAAAAAACAGGGTAGCCAAAAGGCCGCTTTTCTTTGGTCCCAGCTTTTCCACAAAGCTGCCCAAAAAACCGGCAGACAAGCCCAAAAAAAGAATGGCCAGAGAAAAGGTCCAGGTGGTTTCCTTCAGGGTAATTCCCATCTCGGTCATAATAGGCTTGGTCAATACACTCCAAGCGTACACACTGCCAATGGAAATATGAATACCAATAGCAGCCAGGGCAATAAGCCAACGATTCCGCATGTACATCAATCCTTTCTGCACCACAAAAAGGATTTGCCGAAAATAAAAACCATCCGGACAAATCCTTGCCCAGACGGTCGGCTTATCATAATTTTCCGGTACATGTGGTGAACTCCACTGATCCGTCAGCACCGAAAAACCTATTCACTTCAACGCAATCATTTTATATTTTTTTCCAATACATGTCAATAAAAAACTGGAGAACTATCTGTACATCAGTACAATATTTCTCCAGTTTTAATTATTCATTTTCTGCTAATACAGTTGCTGCCACAACCGCAACCACAATCTGAGCCACAGCAATCATGCTTGCCTGAACGGAAATTGTTCCATACATGACGTCCGGCAAAACCGAGTAATATTAACAGTATTAAACCAATTACGTAAGTTGCCATAATAGGAGCCCCCTTTATTCAAAGCCCAACAACTTTCCTCCCTGGTATACTATCAGAGAAACTACCCATGCCAAAGCGAACATATACCCGGCTGCAAAGAACATCATCTTCCAGCTGTTAGTTTCCTTTTTGATGGTACCCAATGCAGTTACGCATGGAGTATAAATCTGGGAGAATACCATGAAGGCCAAAGCAGACAGGCTGGTGAAGGCCGCTGCCATACCAGTAGCACCAAGAGCCTCAGCAGTCTCTACAGCATCCTCAGCCTCGGCAGAAATATCTGGGAGACCATAAAGAACTCCAATAGTAGAAACAACGGATTCCTTTGCCAAAATACCGGAAATAACCGCTGCACCAGCTTCCCAGTTGCCAAATCCATGGAAGGTAAAGATAGCACCAACAACTGCACCGATGGAAGCCAAGAAAGACTCACTCTGCTCCTCTACCATACCATCCATATTAAATGCACCAAGGAACCAAATAAGTACACAACCTACAAAGATGATTGTACCAGCTTTTACCAGATAACCTTTACCCTTATCCCAGGTTTCCAAAAGAACAGTCTTCATATCCGGCATTCTGTATGGAGGCAGCTCCAACAGGAAGGTAGCAGTTTCATCCTTGTATCTGGCCGCAGTCAACAGCTTAGTAGAAACAATCGCCATAACTACGCCCACGATATACATAGCAAATACCACATTTGCTGCATCATCAGGGAAGAACATAGCCGCAAACAGGGCCATGATAGGCAGTTTAGCTCCACAGGTCAGGAAAGGTGCTGCCAAAATAGACAGGATACGATCCTTTTCATTATCCAGTGCCCGGGCACCCATGATGGAAGGAACACCACAACCAAAGCCCATCATCAACGGCATTACGCTCTTACCGCTGAGACCGGCACGACGCATAATAGGGTCCATGATGAACGCTACACGAGCCATGTAACCGGTACCATCCAAGAAGCTCAAGCAGAAGAACAGCATGAAAATAAGCGGAACGAAAATAATAACGGAACCAACACCGCCAATAATACCATCAAGAATAAGTGCCTGCATCCAATCGGCAACCTCGGCTCCTTCTAAAGCACCTGCTACCCACTCTGTAAAGTCGCCGGTAATAACCTCTTCCAGGGCATCAGCAATCGGCTGACCAATCCACTCGAAGGTAATCTGGAACACAGCATAGAGAATAGCCAGGAATAGTGGCAGGGCCAAAACGCCATTAGCCAAAACAGAATCCAGCTTCTCAGTAAGGGTGGATCCTACACTGGAGAACTCAGCCACTTCAGACAGAATCTCATCAATAAACGCATAACGCTGTTTGATAATAGCCTCCTGAAGATCCATACCAGTAAGGCCGCTGTTCTCGATTTCCTGAATCTTGGCAATATGGGCCTGAAGGTCTTCACTAGGACCGTAGCTTTCCATAGAAACAGAGGTAAATACATTAAGAAGATTCTTTATGCTCTTACCATCCCGTGCCACGGTAAGTAACACAGGATACCCCAGCTTCTTTTCCAGCTTCTTGACATCGATCTTAATGCCACGGCGCTTAGCCTCGTCCTGCATATTCAAGTCCAGCATAAGGGGAATGCCCTTTTCCAACAGCTGTACAGTCAAGAACAGGTTTCTTTCCAGATTGGAGGAATCAATAACGTCAACCACCAAATCCAGCTGAGCTTCCTGCAAATAATCAATTACAATCTTTTCCTCAGGACTTCTTGCATTTACACTGTATGTACCAGGCAAATCAATTACCTGAATGTGCTTGCCCTCGAAGGTTACGTGACCTTCCTTCTTGTCTACAGTAACACCAGGCCAGTTACCAATTTTCTGTCTGGCCCCAGTTATTTCATTGAAAATAGTAGATTTACCAGTATTAGGATTACCGGTAAGTGCTACCCTTATAATGTTATTATCCATTGCCATTGTTGCCATTATCATCCCACCTGCGTAACTTCAATCTTGTCTGCATCTTCACGGCGCATTGCCAAATTATAAGAACGAATACCGATTGCCATTGGGTCACCCAACGGTGCGGAACGAAGTACCTTCACAGTAGTACCTGGAATAAGTCCCATAGTCATGAGCCGCTCTTTTAACAATGAATCTCCAATGTTCTCCACTCTGACGGACATGCCAGTTTTGCACTCTTTAAGAGTCATTTTCATACCTCCCCACAACTCTATTCATCGTTTTATAAACCTATAACATCCACGTCATGATTTTTAAAACGAGAATTACTATCATTAACATAGATTATGATATCCCTTCTCATTTTGTTTGTCAAGTGAAAAGAGCTATCATTTTCAAGGAGTTTAGGGGTTTTGAGGCTTTTGTCGCATTTTTTTAAACAAAATAAAAAATAGCAGTTAGCCTCATAAAGGGATAACTGCTATTTCTGTATATTCTGCTCCTTTAACTGAGCAAGATATTTAATGTCCTCCTTGGTCAGCTCTGCTGTTTCCAGCAAATCCGGACGATTACGCAGGGTAATCTCCAAGGATTTCTCACGACGCCATTTGGCGATTTTGGCATGATCGCCGGACAATAACACATCTGGCACTGCCATACCTTCAAATTCCCGTGGACGGGTATACTGGGGATGCTCCAGCAAACCATTATAGAAGGAATCGGTAGGAGCAGACTCCTCGGAGCCCAACACTCCTGGCAGCATACGGGACACAGCATCCGTAATAATCATTGCCGGCAGTTCACCGCCGGTAAGGACAAAATCCCCAATGGAGATGATTTCATCAGCCAGATTCTCACTTATACGGGCGTCAAAGCCCTCATAATGACCGCAAATGATAATAAGCTGGTCATACTGGGCCAATTCTCTGGCCTTGGCCTGATTAAATACCGTGCCCTCGGGACTCATTAAGAGAACCAGACGATTGGTATAATCCGTCGTTGCCTTCACATGACGGACCGCCTTAAACATTGGCTCCGGCTTTATAACCATACCGCTGCCACCACCAAAGGGAGAATCATCCATCTGTTGGTGCTTGCCTTCCGCAAAATCTCGTGGATTGGTAATTTTTATGTCAAGAATACCGTTCTCCACTGCCCGTCTTGTAATACTGTCCCCAAAGGGACCTTCAAACATGGCGGGAAAAAGGGATAGAATATCTATACGCATCAGATTTCCTCCGGCATATCCACAACCATGCGGCCCTCTTTGATGTTGATTTCCTTTACCACAGCTTTAAGGGCAGGAATCATCAGCTGCTTGGCCTCGCCCTTCTTTGAAGCCACATAAACATCGTTGGCACCAGTCTTCAATACGTCAGTAACAAAGCCCTGGGATACGCCATCCATGTCAAAGACCTCCAGACCTATTATGTCGAAGGTATAATATTCACCTTCTTCAAGAGGCATGGCGTCCTTCTTGTCAACATAGAGCAAGGAACCGGTAAACTGAGCCACTTCCTCACGGGAAGGATACTGCTTAAATTTAATGATAACAAACTGCTTGTGATATTTTACGGAAGCCACATCCAGCAGCTCATCACCTACATAAACCTGTTTTAATTCTTCAAACCGCTCTGGAAAATCTGTCAATGGAATAACACGGAGCTCGCCACGAATACCGTGAGGAGCTCCTGCTTTACCAATGACAATTCGATTATCAGCTGCGGATGGCGATGATAACGTCATCTTCAACAACAACCTCCACATTAAACTGGTCACGAACATTGTCGCCCTTTTTCAGTTCAACGAAACGCTCAGTAGTACCCTGAACGATTTCCGCACCCAGAACCAGCTTCTCAGTATCAGTGATGCGGGCCTCAGTCTGAGCAATGAAATCCTCACGCTTCTGACGCTCGATACCGAAATGCTGATGAATCATAGCCAACTGCTCCTGATCCTCTTCACCAACTTCGGAAACAGCGCGGTTTTCCTGGATGTTAATCTGCTGAATCTCAAGCTGGGCCTGGTTGATACCGGTACGGAATTCCTCCAGCATCTTTTCTCTCAGCTTTTCAGTCAGCTTAGCCTTAATGGTCATTGGGAACTTTACTAAAACACTGTCCATTGTGAAAAAATCCTCCAATTATAGAAATTGCGGCAAGCATCCCCTAAAGTGGACATACATTGCCGCATATTAAGCCGATGCCTCAGCTTATGATTTCTACATTAACTTTTTTATCCTCGCGAGTAGCAGCAGCCTTGACAACGGTACGCAATGCTTTCGCAATGCGGCCCTGCTTGCCAATCACCTTACCCATGTCCTCTGTAGCAACATGAAGCTCATAGATGACTACATTATCTTCTTCCTTCTCGTTGATAACAACCTCGGAAGGATTGTCTACCAGGGACTTCGCGATAATCTCAACTATCTCTTTCATGCTATGCCTCTTTCTTAGTTCTTAGCATGCTTAGCTGCATCAAACTTAGCCATGATGCCCTGCTTGGAGAATAAGGAACGAACGGTATCAGTAGGCTGTGCACCCTTTGCCATCCATTCAAGAGCCTTCTCTTCGTCGATGTTTACAACTGCTGGCTCCTTAGTGGAGTCATAGTTACCAACGATTTCGATGAAACGGCCATCACGTGGAGCACGGGAATCAGCTACAACAATACGATAGAATGGGGACTTCTTAGCACCCATACGGTTCAGACGAATCTTTACTGCCATTTTGAAATTCACCTCCTTAGGATTGGTATATCTAAACTCTATTATATAGAAGATATACTTATATATATCAATGCATGAATGGAAGCTTGAAGCCTCCGAAGCCTTTACGGCCTCCCTGCATCTTTTTAACCTTCTTCATCATCTTGCGCATCTCCTCAAACTGCTTCAGGAGACGATTTACATCCTGTACGCGGGTGCCGCTGCCTGCTGCAATACGCTTTCTGCGGCTGCCGTTGATGATGCTTGTATTGGCTCTTTCCTTTGGGGTCATGGAGCGGATAATTGCCTCCACCTGGCGCATTTCCTTGCCATTAAGGTCAATTTCTCTGTCGCCAAGCTTTTTCTTTATATCCCCCATGCCAGGAATAAGGCTCATTATGTTTTCCAGGGAACCCAATTTCTTGATCTGCTGCATCTGGGCAAGGAAATCATCCAGAGTGAAGTCATCCTTGCGGAACTTCTTCTCCATCTCCTTGGCCTGAGCCTCATCAAAGGTAGCCTGGGCCTTTTCAATCAAGGAAAGAACATCGCCCATTCCCAAAATTCGGGAAGCCATACGATCCGGGTAGAATGGCTCCAAAGCTTCCAGCTTCTCGCCCATACCCACAAATTTTACAGGACAACCGGTAACTGCCTTTACGGAAAGTGCCGCACCACCGCGGGAGTCACCATCCAGCTTCGTAAGCACCAGACCATCAAGGCCCAAGTCCTTATTAAAGCTCTCAGCTACGTTTACAGCATCCTGACCGGTCATGGCATCAACCACCAAAAGAATCTCGTGTGGTTTCACCTGACCCTTTATATCCTTTAACTCCTGCATCAGCTCTTCATTGATGTGAAGTCTACCAGCGGTATCGATGATGACCACATCGTTGGCGTGAGTAAATGCATAGTTTAAAGATGACTTTGCTATGGTAACAGCATCAGTCCCCGGCTCCATGGAGAATACGGGAATATCCAGCTGCTTACCAATGACCTGCAACTGAGTAACCGCCGCCGGCCTATATATATCTGCCGCAACCAGCACCGGACGCTTGCCCTGCTTTTTAAGGGAAAGTCCCAGCTTACCAGCTGAAGTAGTCTTACCAGCACCCTGCAGACCCACCATCATAATAATAGTTGGTGGATTTGGGGACATATTGATACGGCTCTGGGAGCCGCCCATCAGCTCTGTGAGCTCCTCGTTAACGATCTTGATAACGAGCTGAGCCGGCGTAAGTGCTTCCATGACATCCTGACCGATGGCACGCTCTTTTACGCGTTTTACAAAGTCCTTAACGACCTTGAAGTTTACATCGGCCTCAAGAAGTGCCATTCGCACTTCCCGCATGGCTTCATTTACGTCATCCTCTGTGAGCTTGCCATGTCCGCGAAGCTTTTTAAATGTTTCCTGCAGACGATCTGCCAAACCTTCAAAAATCAATCTAATTCCTCCTGAACCTTGCTGGTATATGGAGCAAGCTTCATAAGTATATGATTTGCTTCCTTCTCATCCATCTTTTTACTGGAAGAAAGCTGGGAAATATCATCGTAAATCTCAGTAAGCTCCTGACGCTGTTCTCTAAGGCGTTGTGCTAAACCGAGCTTTTTTTCATAGGCTGCCATGGTCTGCTCCGAGCGGTGCAATATATCATATACAGCCTGTCTGGAAACTGCCAAATCCTCTCCAATCTCTGACATGGAGAAGTCCTCAAAAAGATGCATACTTAAACACTTCTGTTGTTTATCCGTCAGCAGTGGCCCATAAATATCAAAGAGCTCTGCCAGATATAAACGCTGTTCAAGCATTGAAAACACCCACTTTCAAGGCACAGTTTATCCCGACCATAGTTATTATAGCCATCTCCTAATATGTTGTCAAGTATTTTTCCTTGTCATATTGTATTAATCCATAAGAAAAGCCGATAACGGAAGTTATCGGCTTTTCTTATGATATATCAATCGATATTTTGCAAAAAATTAGAGGGCTCTTTCAACCTTACCGGTACGCAGGCAGCGAGTGCAAACATTTACACGCTTGATTTCGCCTTCTACAACGGCACGTACGCGCTGGATATTTGGCTTCCAGGAGCGCTTGGTCTTCAGATGGGAATGGCTGACATTGTTGCCGGACAGCTCACCCTTACCGCATACTTCACATAAACTTGCCATATAGCACACCTCCTTAACGTTTCATCGGCGCATAGTCGCATATATGTAAATTATCTGTACATAGTCCTATACACACAAACAAAAAGATTATAGCACAATAAGGCTGTCAAATGCAACCCCTTGGCAGCAAATATTTTTTGCCCCACGCTAACGGGTGCTAATATTCCACACTATAAAACGGAATATAAGCACCTGTAAGCTCTGGATTAATTCGACTAAATTCAGTGAAAAACTAAAGCTATCACTGAATAAGTCTCATTGAACTGTCCATATCGCCAAAGGATTTCGCACAGTACAGTATAATCTATTGCCAAATTATACTATCATTTTTCTAATTCAAATGCAAGAAGATTATCGAACACCGTCTGCCAGCTTCATAAGATGCTCCAGCTCGTCCTTTTCAAACTGGTACTTCTCGCCACAGAACTGACAGCATACCTCAGCATGGCCATCCTGTACCAGCTGCTCCATATCCTTATGACTAAGGCTAAGAAGAACATCCTCGATTCTTTCACGGTTACACTTGCACTTAAAGGCCAAATCCGTAGTAGTGAGATAATCCACATCAAAATCTGCCATAAGCTCCGCAATAATTCCCTTGGCGTCAACGCCATCAGCAATCATGGAGGAAACAGGGCGCACCTTCTTCAAGGCCTCCTCCACACGGGTAATGATCTCCTCGTCAGCATCCGGCATCATCTGAAGGATAAAGCCGCCAGAGGCCATTGCTCTGCGATCAGTACCCACCAATACGCCAAGGCCCACGCTGGAGGCTGTCTGCTCAGATACAAATAGATAGTTAGTGAGATCCTCGGCAATTTCCCCGGACACGATTTCCGAGCTGCCCCGCATTGGGTCGCCAAGACCGGTGAAGCGGGTTACTTGCACCATACCCTGACCTACTGCACCACCCACGTCCAGCTTGCCATTTTCCTTTAATGGGAGATCCACATGGGGATTCCCCACATAGCCACGTACATAACCCTCAGGAGTAGCGTCAGCGGTAATGTAGCCCAATGGGCCATTTCCCTGAAAGCTTACTGTAAGAGCCTCCTTATTTTTAAGGTTAGCTGCCATCAAAAGGGCACCCGTCATGGTACGTCCAAGAGCTGCTGCTGCAGTTGGAGAGCAGTCATGACGACGGATAGCCTCATTTACCAGATCAGTGGTAACTGCTGCATATATTCTTACACCCTTGGTAATTGCTTTTACTAAAGTATCAGACATTTCATCAATCCTATCTTAGAGCTGCTTTAAGAGATTTGCCATCTCAATAGCGGTCATAGCACCATCAGCACCCTTGTTACCAGCCTTGGTACCAGCACGCTCAATAGCCTGCTCGATATTCTCGGTGGTAACAACACTGAAGGTTACAGGAACGCCGGTGGACATGCTGGCCTGAGCAATGCCCTTGGCAGCCTCGTTGCAAACATAATCATAATGGGTGGTAGAACCACGGATTACAGTACCCAAAGCGATAATAGCATCGTACTTGCCGGACTCAGCCATCTTCTTGGAAACCAGTGGCAGCTCATAGGCACCAGGTACCCAAGCTACAGTTATATCATCCTCAGCAGCACCATGACGATGAAGTGTGTCCAAAGCGCCTCCCAGCAGCTTAGATGTCAAAAACTCATTGAAACGGGCAACTACAATACCAATTTTCAAGCCCTGGGCATTAAGCATTCCTTCCAAAACTTTAACTTCTTTCATACCATATTCCTCCATAAAAAGATTTTAATTAAAACAAACATCAGATTTTTTCAGCTAATATATGACCCATCTTGGTTTTCTTTACCTTCATGTAGTTCTGATTATATTCGTTGGTAGGTACCTCCAGAGCTACTCTGTCCACGATCTTAAGACCATAGCCCTCAAGTCCGGCACGCTTTGCAGGGTTGTTTGTCATAAGGCGAATGGTGGTCAGTCCCATATCTGCCAAAATCTGGGCACCGATACCATAGTCGCGCTCATCTGGAGCAAAGCCCAAAAGTACATTGGCCTCAACAGTATCCTTGCCATGGTCCTGCAGCTCATAAGCACGCATCTTGTTGCCAAGACCAATGCCACGGCCCTCCTGACGCATATAAAGAACCATACCTTCACCCTCGGCCTCAATACGCTTCAAGGCTGTAGCCAGCTGTTCACCGCAGTCGCAGCGCAGAGAACCAAGGGCATCACCAGTGAGGCACTCGGAGTGAACGCGAACCAACACATTCTCCTTACCCTTAACATCACCCTTTACAATAGCCAAATGGCACTTGCCATCCAGCTTGCTTTCATAGGCATGAATGCGGAAATGACCATACTTGCTAGGCAAATCTGCCTCAGCAATTTTTTCCACGAAACACTCAGTACGTTTTCTGTACTCAATCAGAGCCTTTACGGTAATGAGCTTCAGTCCATGCTCCTTGGAGAATTCAATAAGGCGTGGTGTACGCATCATGTGACCATCATCATCCATAATCTCGCAGCAAAGACCTGCTGGAGCAAGGCCAGCCAGCTTAGCCAAATCAGTAGTAGTCTCAGTATGACCAGCACGGCGAAGTACACCACCTGGAACACTGCGCAGCGGGAATACATGGCCAGGGCGACGGAAATTCTCCGGCTTAGCCGTTGGGTCAATGAGGCGTTTTACGGTTTCACAACGCTCAAAGGCGGAGATACCTGTGGTGGTGGTATCAGCATCTACAGATACAGTAAATGCTGTTTCATGGTTATCAGTATTGTTGGATACCATTGGGAAAATCTCCAACCGATCCAAATATTCTGCCTCCATAGGGGTACAAATAAGCCCCTTAGCATAGGTGGCCATGAAGTTCACGTGTTCAGGTGTCAGTGTCTCGGCGGCTACAATAAGGTCACCTTCGTTTTCCCTGTCCTCGTCGTCAACTACGACTACCATATTTCCCTTACGAATTTCTTCGATTGCTTCTTCAACTGTTGCAAAATCTGACATAAATCTCGCTCCTTAAAAACCATTATTTTTCAGAAAATCCATGGTGATACGGCTCACATTTCCCTTAGGCATTTCCTTAGGCTGCATGAGCTTCTCCACGTATTTTCCGATAACATCATTTTCAATATTAATTGTTGAACCAGCCTTTTTGCTGGACAAATTAGTCACCTGCCGTGTATGGGGTATCAGTGAAACGGTAAAATCACTGTCTGTAACCTCCGCCACTGTAAGACTGATACCATCAAGAGCCACAGAGCCCTTCTCCACAATATGTCTTAAAATATCCTTCTCTGGGGAAATCTTCATCAGAATAGCATTCTGTTCCTCCTTCAGAGAAACGATATACCCTACTCCGTCAATGTGACCGCTAACGATATGACCACCAAGACGGCTCTGCAGTGTAAGGGCCCTTTCCAAATTAACAGGACTGCCCTTTTTAAGCTCCGCCAATGATGTGCGACGAATAGTTTCCGGCATTACATCGGCGTCAAAGCTGCCACTGTCAAATCTGGTAACCGTCAGACATACACCATTTACGGCAATACTGTCACCCAGCTGCACATCCTGAAGGACCTTGGAGGCCTTTATAGTAAGGCTCCCGCCACCAATACTGTGTACAGAGCCAACCTCTTCAATTATTCCTGTAAACATCTAATCACCTGACCTACCTTGCCACATTGGCAGTAATGAGAATATCACCGTCAATAAGCTCAGTTGTTGTATCTGTTAACCTCACTGCCTGACTAAGCTCACCAAAGCCCTCCCCCTCCACCGGGGTAAGAGCATTTCTGCCTCCGATGAGCTTCGGTGCAATAAAGGCATAAACCTTATCCACAAGCCCCGCCTTCAGCATAGAGAAGTTAAGCTGGCCGCCACCTTCCACCAAAACTGAACAGATATTCATTTCAGCCAATTTCTTTAACAGCTGAGGCAAATCCACCTTGTCCTCACCAGCAGAAATTACCTGAACACCTGCGTCCCTAAGGTCCTGAACCGCCCCGGCACTGGCTGCACCGGATACAGCCACTATGGTCTGAGCCTTGCCATCAGTAACCAGATTGGAATCCAATGGAAGTCTTGCTTTACTGTCCACCACTATACGCACAGGATTTTTCCCCATATTATTAGGAAGTCTTGTGGTAAGACTCGGATTGTCCTTAATGGCGGTGTTAATACCAACCATAATACCATCATATATATCCCGCAGCTCGTGGGTACGTAATCTGGAGGCCTCATTGGTTATCCACTGGGACTGCCCCGTGGCTGTGGCAATCTTTCCGTCCAATGACATGGCGGTCTTTAAGGCCACAAACGGTATCTCCTTGGTAATCCACTTCAGAAATACCTCGTTGAGCTTTTTGGCTTCATTCTCCAGTACACCGGTAACCACTTCGATACCGGCATCCTGAAGAATTTTTACGCCACGGCCGGCCACCTTGGGATTTGGATCCAGCATGGCCACCACCACCTTGACTACTCCAGCCTCCACTAATGCATTGGCGCATGGGCCTGTCCGTCCATAGTGGGAGCATGGCTCCAAGGTAACATATACTGTTGCCCCTTTAGCCAGGTCACCGGCCATATTCAGGGCATGAATTTCAGCATGGGGAGTTCCCGCCTTACGATGCCAGCCTTCGGCAATGATTCTGCCATCCTTGACGATAACAGCCCCCACCAAAGGATTTGGCGACGTTCTGCCAGTGGCATTCCTCGCCACCCGCAGGGCCTCACTCATATAAAACTCATCCTGCAATTCTATCACCTCTTTCTTATAGAAGCAAGATGAAAGCATACCGGCTTTCATCAGCCCTTACACGAAATCTAAAGTTCATCTTCATCTTTCAGATTCGATTCACTAAGATTTCCTAGCAAAATGAGATACACAGAACAGCCTATATCAAAACAAAAAGGCTGTCGAAGACGAAACTCTTCAACAGCCCCAAATGCACACAAAAACAATGTACATACAAGTCTTTTCTCATCCAGACTATACTGTCGGCCACGGAATCTCACCGTGTCATGCCATAAGGCACGCGGGCTATACCGCCGGTAGGGAATTACACCCTGCCCCAAAGACTGTATCTGTATTTCCAGTGATTATTGTAACACATCACTTATCCCACTGCAACCTTATGATTACTGCATTCGCCCTTCACCTTGTACATTACAAGGCCAATTACAAGACCAACCATGGCAGGTACCAACCAGCCGAAGCCCTGGGCAAAGAAAGGAAGATACTCAGATGCAAAGCCAACCATAGAGGATACAAAGGCAGAACCAGCCAATTCCTTAGGCAGTGCATTCATAAGATCAAACACAGCAGCAATAAGGGTAAACAAGGTAACCATACCATATACCCACTTGGAATGATTAAAGTAACCACCAACCAGGCCCAATAAGGTCAAGGTTATAGTCAATGGGTACAGGAACATCAGTACAGGAATAGCATAAACTATGATAGCGGTAAGACCTACATTGGAAATCAGCAAAGAAACTGCACCAAAGATGCAGGCCCAAGTGCGATAGCCAGGGCCCCCAGGGAACAATTCACAGAAGGTCTCGGAGCAGCTGGTTACAAGGCCGATAGCTGTTTTAAGACAAGCAAAGGTAGCAATACCAGCCAATACAAATACGCCAGCGGCACCAAAGTAGAAACCAGAAATATCAGACAGAGCCACGCCACCGTTTTCAGCCATTGGGAATACTCCCATACTCATGGTACCCATAAGAATAATCATCAAATAGATAACGGACATGATGATACCGCTAAGCACACCAGCTTTAATAGTGGAAGAAGCAATAGCCTCATTGGTACGCAGACCAAGATTCTTCATGCTGTTTACTACGATAATACCAAAAGCCAAACCAGCCATGGCATCCATGGTGTTATAGCCTTCCAGAATCCCCTTGGCAAAGGCACCGGATTCGTAATCTGCAGAAGGTGCAATATTGGCAATACTACTTACCATTGGGTTAGCAAAGGCCACCAATAGAAGGCTTCCTAAAAACACAAGGAAAATAGGTGTTAAAATCTTTCCAACCCAGGTAACAATTCCACTTGGTCTGAGGGAAAAGAACATGACAATGGCAAAGAACACCAAAGAAAAACCAAAGAGTGCCATTTCAGGACTTACACCGGTAATCATTGGCGCAATACCCATGGAAAATGGAACTGTAGCACAACGAGGAATAGCAAAGCAAGGACCAATTGTTAAATAAAGCATGCAAGTAAAGAACATGGCATACTTTTTGTTAACACGGCTGGCCAAATCCTGCAAGCCATTACCCCCGGACATACCGATGGCTGCCACTGCCAAAATAGGAATACCTACACCAGTCAAAATGAAGCCTGCAATAGCCGGCCACACGTTGCTGCCTGCCGCCTGTCCAAGATGAACAGGGAAAATAATGTTGCCAGCGCCAAAGAACATACCAAACAGCATACTGGCAACGAACAGATAATTTTTCCAACTCAATTTTTCATTCACATTAAACGCCCCTCGTATATTAATTCACAGCAAATAAAATGTTACCACTGCAATACGGGGATGTCAAAGTATTTCCACATTACGCTTTGCTGAACTTATCCTTGGATTGCTTGCAACGTGGGCATTTCCAGTCATCAGGCAAGTCCTCAAAGGCCGTGCCAGCAGGTATGCCATGCTCCGGATCACCTATGGCAGGATCGTAAACATAGCCGCAAACAGAGCAGATATATTTGCCCGTAGCCTCTTGCACCGTGTAATTCATAGCCGGTGGAATTGGCGTAGGCATATTTGCCAGCTCAACGACCTTTTTTGCCTCCAAATTTTCATATCCAAGAGGCGTATGGGTGGACAAATAAACAGTCTTGTGATTTTCTATGAAAGTGCGAACCTTATTCAGGGTATCCCGGGCCGCTGCCTTGTCCTCGGTGGCTACTGACAGCTTATTACAATATAGTGCCTCATCCGTATAGGTCACATCACCATGGATAATATAATGAAGCCCTTCGTTCTCAACTATAATTATGCTGTTACCCGTAGTATGGCCTGGGGCAAAAACATAATAAATACCATCAGCAATCTTTTGGCATTTATCGAAATTTTCATAAGCGCCATCGGTGAAATCTACCCTTACAACATTATCTCCCTTTAGTTCCATGGCATCAGCCTCAACACGGGAAATATAAATTTTGGCATTTGGAAAGCTGCGAAGCTCACCAGTATGGTCAGGATGCTTGTGGGTAACGAGGATTTTAGTAACCTGCTCCTTTTTATACCCCAGCTTGGACAGCGCTGTCACATAATCATCAATTCTCTGCCCCAAGTAAATTGGAGCATTCAAGTCCACTGCCATATCAGGATACTCCAAAGGCATTCCTGTATCCACCAGAATTACCTCTTCACCGGTGTCAATAAGAAAATTTTGCAATGTGCTGCGATATTTTACACTCTTGTCAAACTTTTCCTCGCCATCCTCCAACCCCATAGCAAAAGGCTGAGTCATAAAACCGTCTTTGTAGAGTTTTACCGCTTTGATTTCCATTTTTGTCACCCTTCCTTTCCCTTCTGTCGGTAAGGCAAAGGAACCAACTGCCATGCCGACGGCTCCAATGCCAATAGCTTTGATAAATTCACGACGATTCATGTTTCTTTGCTCCTATCTTTCCAATACACAACGACTTAAAAATATATTTTCTCTTACCAGCCCTTAGCAAAATCCTTAATTAATTCTTCAGCATTCATCAAATTACGATACAATTCTAACAATGTTTTGTGACCTATATGTGAACTATATCCCCTT
>NZ_JAZTZI010000060.1:0-20302 GCF_045637405.1 Anaerovibrio sp. | reverse complement strand
CGCTCTAAGGTCCATTTTGCAAAAGGAATATGAGCAGGCGGGAATAAGTCGTCAGGATATTTCCACGGGAGCTGTAATCATAACTGGTGAAACCTCCCGTAAGGAAAATGCCCAGCAGGCACTGGAGGGCCTTTCAGCAGAAGCAGGTGAATTCGTGGTGGCTGAGGCCGGTCCGGATTTGGAATCCGTTTTGGCGGGTTTCGGCTCTGGGGCCGCAGCTGCTTCCAGGGTTTGGGAAGGAGCGGTTATCAATTTTGATATTGGTGGGGGTACCACCAATGCTGCAGTATTTTGCAATGAGGAAATACAGGATTCCTTTGCTTTGGACATAGGCGGACGCCTGGTACGGTTGGATAAGGAGGGGACAGTCACTTATATTTCTGACCGCCTTATACCGCTGATCAATGAAATGTCCCTGCCCCTGAAAATAGGTGACAGGGTGGAGCTGAATATTCTGAAGCAGCTTACGGATGTATTGGCCATGGTACTTCTGCATATTTGTCGGGGGCAGGAATTAACTGCTGCGGAACAAAAATTGTTCATTAATCATGGTATAGAAAATAAAAAATATAAACGGGTAATGTTTTCTGGTGGTGTGGCTGAATGTATTTATGACAGTTCATTGGATGGAGACTATGTTGATATCCATGGCGTAAATAAATATGGGGACATTGGGCCCCTTTTGGGGGAATCTATCCGTCAGATGTTCAGTCAGGAGGATGAGATTATCGTACTTGAGCCACGGGAAAAGATTCGGGCCACGGTTATTGGTGCTGGCAGCTATTCAGTGCGTATTAGTGGCAGTACAGTGATTATGGATGATGGCTGTGTGCCTTTGAAAAATATCCCGGTGCTGCGTCTGGACCATACGGAACAGGAGCATGAGATACAGGAGGAATATAAAATAAAGCGGCGTCTTTATCCTCAGTCTCAGCAGGTGGCCATAGCCTTTGCAGGGAAAAGGGCCCCTGCATACAAGACAGTTAAGGCAATAGCCAGGGCCCTGGCGGATATCACAAGAAATGAGGGGGATATTCTTTTGGTTATTGTGGAACATGATTTTGCAAAGGCCTTGGGAATGCTGCTTCGACAGTTTGCCAGCCAGTGTCATATTATTTGTTTGGATCGTATTCATGCTACGGAGGGAGATTATGTGGATGTGGGGAAATCTGTATCCGGCATAGTCCCTGTGGCGGTGAAGACATTGATATTCAAGAGCTGAAGGTAGGTTAGTTATATGAGATTAAAAACGACATTGTTTGGCCACACTTATGCCTTTAAGGATGTGAAGGAGGTATTGGCCAAGGCAAATGAGGAAAAATCTGGGGACATATTGGCCGGAGTGGCTGCAGAGTCTACTGTGGAAAGAATTGCCGCCAAGACGGTATTGGCTGATATGACCTTGGAGGATTTGCGAAATAATCCAGTGGTTCCCTATGAAGATGATGACATAACCAGAGTGGATCAGGATTCAGTGGATGATGAGGTCTTTGGTCGCATAAAGGCAATGCCTGTAGGAGAATTCCGGGAATTTTTGCTATCAGCCCCAGAGAAGGAAATTGCTGCTGTTCGTCCGGCATTAACCTCGGAAATGGTGGCTGCTGTCGCCAAGCTCATGTCAAATATGGATTTGGTATATGCCGCCAAGAAAATGCATGTGGAGGCCACCTGCAATACTACTATTGGTAAGCCGGGAACTTTATCCTCCAGGTTACAGCCAAATCATGCCACTGATGATGTGGCGGGAATAATGGCTTCAGTTATGGAGGGTATCAGCTATGGTGTAGGGGATGCGGTAATAGGTCTAAATCCGGCAGTGGATGCTATAGATAGTGTGGCGGATATCCTTAAGGAATTTAAGGAATTCATGTATAAATGGGATATTCCGACACAGAACTGCGTATTGGCCCATGTTACTACCCAGATGAAGGTTCTGGAAAAGAATCTGGCCCCAATGGATTTAATGTTTCAAAGCCTTGCGGGCTCCGAGGTGGCCAGTCGTGCCTTTGGTATAAATGTTGCATTGATGGATGAGGCATATGCCATTATGAAGGAAAGGAAAAGTTCAACGGGCCCTAATTTCATGTATTTTGAGACAGGTCAGGGCTCTGAGCTGTCGGCGGATGGAAATCACGGTGCAGACCAGCTGGTGATGGAGGCCCGTTGCTATGCCTTTGCCAAGCGGTATAATCCGTTTTTGGTAAATACAGTGGTTGGTTTTATCGGCCCTGAGTATCTCTACGATGGCCGTCAGATGATTCGGGCGGGGCTGGAGGACCATTTTATGGGCAAGCTCACCGGTATTCCTATGGGCTGTGATGTGTGTTATACCAACCACATGCGGGCAGACCAGAATGATTTGGAAAATTTGGCCATGATGCTGACTATGGCTGATTGCAACTACATCATGGGAATTCCGGCAGGGGATGATGTAATGCTCATGTATCAGACCACTAGCTACCATGATGCTGCAGCGTTACGCAGATTAAGCGGAAAGCATACAATCGCTCCATTTGAAAAACGTATGAAGGAGCTGGGGATATTTGATGAGCTGGGAAATCTTTCACAGATTGCCGGTGATCCGTCATTGTTCATCAGCAGGGAGCAGGAAATGCATTTAAGGAGTGCCGTATGATGAAAGAAGAATTTGTACCTGATGTATCCTTGCCGGAGGTTAAGGATAAGGTGTTAATTGATAACCCCAAAAGTCTGGAGCTGGTAAAGCGTCTGAAAAAGACCACCAACGCAAGACTGGGAGTGGGGCGGGCCGGAGACCGCTTCAAGACTGAAACATTACTAAAATTTAGGGCCGATCATGCTATTGCGCAGGATGCAGTCTGGACGGAGATAGATGAATCGCTTGTGAATGAAATGGGCTTTTATAAGGTTCAGACCATGGTCAACAGCAAGGAGGAATATGTCAGAAGGCCGGATTTGGGACGTATTTTTTCAGCGGAAACTACTGAGGCCATAAAAAGGGATTGTATTCATCAGCCTGATGTGCAGATAATCGTTGCGGACGGCCTCAGCGGATTTGCTATCAATGCCAATCTGAAGGATATGTATGCCATTATGATGGATGGATTCAGAGAGAAAAAATACAAGGTAGGAACCCCCATATTTGTCCGCTACAGCCGTGTAGCCACCATGGACAGAATCAGTGAGGCCCTGGGAGCCAAGGTTACAATACAACTAATTGGGGAAAGACCGGGACTGGCCACTGGGGAAAGCATGAGTGTATATATGGCTTATGAATCCAGTCCAAAGAAGCCAGAATCCCAGCGCACAGTGGTATCAAACATTTACAGCAATGGTATACCACCCATTGAGGCCGGAGCCCAGGTAGTTCATTTGACGGAAATTCTCATGAGGGAGAAGAAAAGTGGTGTTGAGCTGAAAATCTAAGGAGGCAAAATTATGGTACAGATGGATGAAGCAGCAAGATTAACCTCAAGGATGGCAGTACCTAAAAAGAGTCTGGGCCTGTTGGAGCTTCAGATACAGAAGCTGATGCGGGCATGGAAGACAATACAATTTGATCTTAGGCCTTTTCATTTTATTTTTGCGTCAGATAATGGTATAGTGGAAGAAGGTGTAGTGCGTCAATCTCAGGATATAACATTTCTGCAGGCCAGGAATATGATGCTGGGGCTGTCAACTATCAGCTGTTTTTGCCAGTCCAATAATATCCCATGGTTGGTGGTGGATGTAGGAATCAATCGTGAGGAGTCAGTAGGGCTTAACCGCAAGGTTCGTCAGGGAACAAGAAATTTTTTGAAGGAACCGGCCATGACGGCAGAGGAGTTTCAAAGAGCCTATGACGCTGGCTGTGAACAGGTGGATGAGGCAGTGAGGCAGGGACACAATATACTGTCTTTTGGGGAGATGGGGATAGGAAACACCACCTCCTCCTCGGCAGTGCTCCATGCCCTTTCTGGCATTTCCGCAGAATTTATCGTAGGATACGGTGCTAATCCAGCCTTTCCTGAGGTTATTCAGCGCAAGCGGCAGGTTATAGCTGATGCAGTGAGGAAATATAAGGAATTTCTGAGAACTCCACAGGATATAATTCGCTATGTGGGTGGCTTCGATATTGCAGCCCTGTGTGGTGCCATGGTCAGATGTGGGGAGCTGCGCATTCCATTTGTACTTGATGGCTTTATTACGGCGGTGGCCTTTGCCTGTGCTGCCAAAATTCATCCTGATGTTCCACGTGTAATGATACCATCTCATCTTTCCAAGGAGCCAGGGATGAAATACGCTTTGGCCATGGGGGGCATTAATGAAGATGAGGTGCCTATCAGAGCTGGTTTGGCTTTGGGTGAGGGTACAGGTGCTATTTTGGAGCTGAATATATTGCGTACAATGCTTTATACAGTGGCCCATATTGATCAGATGGACCATCTGGAGGCTGAAGCTATGGAAGCCTGTCGGGCAAAATCGTCATAATAATTGATAAGTTAAGCGGGTGATAATAATGGCAACCTATTTGGTAAGACATGGAGAATCTGAAGGAAATTGCCATAAGGGGTATTATGGCAGGCTGGATACTCTTTTGACGGAGCAGGGCATGGCTCAGGCCAGAGAGGCCGCACAAGAGCTTTCAGAGTTGCTGAAGGATAATTCTGCCCATGAGGTGGCCATTTTCACCAGCCCTTTACAGCGGGCTTTTAGGACAGCCTGTATTTTGGAGGAGAATCTGGAGCTTCCTTGCCGTATAGAGGTGGTGCCTTATTTGACGGAAATAGATTTTGGTCGTTGGGAAGGCATGGATTATGAGGAAATAAAGGAGAAATATCCGGATGAATGCCTTGAGTGGCAAGAGGATTGGGTTAATTTCCGATTTCCTCAGGGGGAGAGCTTCAAAAAATTTTATCAGCGCGTTGAATGGTGCTGGAAAGGCCTCGAACGGAAAATAACCGATTTTAAAGGTGATGCTGTGGTGGTATCACATGGCGGGGTATTAAAAGTAATACGGCTTATTAATGAAAATCGTCCCATGGATGATTTCTGGAAGCTGAAATTTTCCTTGGGAGAGGTACAGCATTAATGAAAGAAAATTACAGTATATCATCAGCAAGCATATTGAATAGAATTCATTCCTTGATGGAAAGGTATAGGGATAAGCGGGTAATTATAGCCATTGATGGTAGGTGTGGTGCCGGAAAAACTACATTGGCCCAGTATTTAGAGACACAAACCAGTGCCACGGTATTTCACATGGATGACTTTTTTTTGCGGCCGGAGCAGCGGACAACAGAACGGCTGAGTACGCCGGGGGAAAATGTGGACCATGAGAGATTTCTGGTTGAGGTATTGGAGCCTTTAATACAAGGCGTAGTAGAGCTTCCGTATCAGAGATTTGACTGTAAAACCCAGTCCTTGCAAAAAAGTATTGTCTTGAAACCGGGTAAACTGTGTATAGTGGAGGGTTCCTACAGCTGCCATCCTTCCTTGGTTAAGCTATATGACTATCGCATTTTTATGACGGTGTCTCCCGAGGAACAGCTGGAGCGTATTATTAGGAGAAATGGCCCTGATGCAGCCAAAATATTTGCATCCCGTTGGATTCCATTGGAGGAAAGGTATTTTTCTATGTGCGCTGTAGAAGGACAATGCGACTACACTATCAATACTGGGGAAATGTAAAGTAACATTTACCTTGACATTTTTTGTGTTTTGCTGTTTAATACTAACAGGTTCAAAAAAATATTGAACAAACCTATGATGTGGAGATCAAGCAAAAGGGGCACTCACAGAGAGTCCGGGAAGCTGGGAGCCGGATAGAACGCTGATTTGTAAATGGACCACAGAGGGCGCGATGAAATGCGCGGATAATTATTCCTTGCAGAGTATCTCGTGACGTGTAGGCATACGTTAGTTGCCGGGGATATGATGGTATCCTGCTGAGTGTGTGAAGT
Source organism: Anaerovibrio sp. (assembly GCF_045637405.1). GTDB lineage: Bacteria > Bacillota > Negativicutes > Selenomonadales > Selenomonadaceae > Anaerovibrio. The sequence goes on along the minus strand of NZ_JAZTZI010000060.1, from coordinate 14,381 downwards.
CGCAAATCTAGGTGGCACCACGGGAATAGTTTATTCTCGCCCTTGACGATAATTGATGTCGTTGAGGGCGTTTTTATTTGCCCACACTTCGGTCAGGCTGCTGGAAGGAAAGCAGTTAAGAGCTTTCAGAAGTTTGTTTTATTTGAAAGGAGACCCCAAAATGATTAGAGAAGCAATTGAAAAAATCGTGAGAAAAGAGGACCTGACCTATGATGAGGCGTACACAGTAATGAATGAAATTATGAAGGGGCAGACCTCCCAGACCCAGAACGCTGCCTTTTTAGCCGCCCTGTCCACCAAGAGCACCAGAGCAGAAACCATAGCGGAAATTTCCGGCTGTGCAGCAGCTATGCGTGAGCTGGCTACTCCGGTTCCACACCCTGGACTTAAGGTGCTGGAAATCGTTGGTACCGGCGGTGACCGTTCTAATACCTTTAATATTTCTACTACCTCTGCCTTTGTTATTGCGGCAGCTGGGGTAAAGGTGGCAAAGCACGGCAATAGGGCGGCTTCATCCAAATCCGGTACGGCAGATGTACAGGAGGCCCTTGGGGTAAATATTCAACAGAGTCCTGAAAAGGCATTGGAGATGCTTAAAGGCTGTGGTATGTGCTTCCTTTTTGCTCAGAAATATCATAGTGCAATGAAGTATGTTGGCCCTATCCGCAAGGAGCTGGGCTTCAGAACCGTATTTAATATTCTTGGTCCATTGACTAATCCAGCTAACCCAGACTTTTTCCTCCTGGGTGTTTACGATGAATACCTGGTGGAGCCGGTAGCCAAGGTTTTGGATAAGCTGGGGGTAGCCAATGCCGTGGTGGTTCACGGTAAGGATCGTTTGGATGAGGTATCTCCAAGTGCTCCGACCACTGTATGCGAGCTCAAGGATGGATATTATCGTACCACACAGATTTGCCCTGAAGATTTCGGATTGGTGCGTGGAACCAAGGATGAATTGGTGGGAGGCACTGCCGAGGAAAATGCTGAGATTACCAAGGGGGTTCTTTCTGGTAAGATACAGGGGACAAAGCGTAATGCTGTGCTGATGAATGCCGGTCTGGCTCTTTATGTGGCTCAGGCTGCACCGACCATGCAGGCTGGTATTGACCTGGCGGCTGAAATGATTGACAGCGGTAAGGCTTATAAGACCATGGAGGCATATATAGCCCAGTCCAATGAGGCTTAAAATTCGTATGATGTTTTTGTGAATATAGTTGCAATATGCTGTAAACAATGTTATAGTCAAAATGACAACAATATAGCAAGGGGAGCGAAAATGCTGAGAGGTGTGGCTGTGATACCACACGACCCTTAACCTGATTTGGATAATGCCAACGTAGGAATGCTGACAAAGTAACTCATAGGTAGCACCATGGTAGCTTTGAAACACATATAGATTAAGAATAAGGCAGTGTCCGGTCGGGCACTGTCTTTTTATTATGGGGAGGGTAAATTGAAATGAAACGAGAGTATGCAACACAAATGGAGGCGGCCAGAAAGGGGATCATCACGCCGGAGATTGAGGCTGTGGCCAAAAAGGAAAACAGGGATATTTCCTTTATTATGGATATGGTGGCCCAGGGGAAGGTGGCAATTCCTGCCAATGTAAATCATAGGAGCCTTGTGCCAAATGGAGTAGGCAGTATGCTGAAAACCAAGATAAATGTTAATCTTGGTGTATCAAGGGACTGCAAGGACTATGATATAGAAATGCAAAAGGTTATGAGCGCCGTTAATCTGGGAGCAGAGGCTATTATGGATCTATCCTCCCATGGGAATACCCAGCCCTTCAGACAGAAGCTGTGCCGCGAATGCCCAGCCATGGTGGGGACTGTGCCGGTTTATGATGCGGTGATTCACTATCAGAGGGATTTGGCTACTCTTACGGCTAAGGATTTTGTGGATGTGGTCAGACTTCATGCTGAGGATGGCGTGGATTTTGTCACTCTCCATTGTGGTATTACCAGAAAGACTATTGACCGGATTCGTAAGGGAGAACGGAAGATGAATATCGTTTCCCGGGGCGGATCTCTTGTTTTTGCTTGGATGTCCATGACGGGAGAGGAAAATCCTTTCTACGAATATTATGATGAGATTTTGGATATTTGCCGTGAATACGATGTAACGGTAAGCCTTGGAGATGCCTGTAGGCCAGGCTGTCTGGCTGATGCCACTGATGGAGTGCAGATTGAGGAGCTTATCCGCCTGGGGGAGCTCACCCAGCGGGCTTGGGACAAGGATGTGCAGGTCATGGTGGAGGGCCCTGGTCATGTGCCTATGGATCAGATAGCCGCCAATATGAAGGTGCAGCAAACTATATGTAAGGGAGCCCCATTTTACGTTTTGGGTCCTTTGGTTACGGATATTGCTCCGGGATATGATCATATTACTGCTGCCATTGGTGGTGCCATCGCCGCCATGAGTGGCGCAGCTTTTTTATGCTATGTGACACCGGCAGAGCATTTGGCCTTGCCTGATGTAGATGATGTAAGACAGGGAATCATTGCCAGCAAAATAGCTGCCCATGCAGCGGACATTGCCAAAGGTTTGCCGGGGGCCCGTGATCAGGATGACCGCATGGCAGATGCCAGAAGAAAGCTGGATTGGGAGGCACAGTATAAGGAGGCATTGGACCCGGAAACAGCCAAGGCTATCCGCGACTCACGGGCACCCGAGGATGACCATGCAGATACCTGCAGCATGTGCGGTAAATTCTGCGCCGTCCGGTCAATGAACAAGGCTTTGGCAGGGGAAGTAATTGATATATTGTAACGAGTTCAAAGGTATATCCCATATAGCTGAAATTTAAAAGACCATGTAGGAGCTTTAATCTCTTACATGGTCTTTGGTTTCTTTCATCAGTATTATTTTACTGGTCGCAGCAGTTGATTTCGGCGATTTCTTCAATGGTGTGGTGCAGTTTATTTACCATTGGGGTATCAGCAGCGGTATAGTATACCTCCTTGCCATCACGGCGGGTAGTTACCAGACCGGTGTTTTTTAGAACCCGCAGATGATGAGATACGGCTGGGGAAGACATATTCATAAAGGCTGCAATATCCACCACACATTCTTCGGTGTGACAAAGCAGCCAAAATATACGTAATCTGGTAGGGTCACCAAGCTGCTTCATGGCCTCTGCTACTGCGGCAATGGTACATTCTGCGGGCATATTTTCAAATATAAATTGTTCTTCTTCATGGCTATGGTGGTTATGGGGAAGTGTAGTCATGGATAAAGCACTCCTTCTACTGGAATAACGGTCTCAATATTACGTTTTAATTAATTATAGCAGAAATCAACGATTAAGCAAAAGTTTAATTATTAACTTGACAACGATTAAGCAATCGTTTAATATATAGACAAAGAAAACAATTAAATATCTGCTTAATTGTTTACACTATTAGATAACTGTTAAGTGGATGCAGGTAGGAAAAAGAAAGAGAGGAATTTTATTATGAAGAAGACCTATAAGATTGAAGTGGATTGTGCTAACTGTGCTGCTAAGATGGAGGAGGCAGCCAATAAGGTTGATGGCGTTAAGGCTGCTTCTGTAAACTTCATGGCTTTGAAGATGAAGGTTGAATTTGAAGATGGGGTTGAGCCAGCTGATGTTATGAAAAATGTATTGGCTGATTGCCGCAAGGTGGAACCAGACTGCGAAATCTTCTTTGAATAAATAAGAGCAGCATTAGGCTGTAAGGGGAGATTGCCATGAATGAAAAACAAAAACAAAATCTGATACGCATTGCCATCACCTCCGTTATTATGATTGCCTTAAATTTTATCGAGGCTGATGGAATGTTCAGGTTTACCTTATATATTATTCCATATTTTATAATTGGACATGATATATTGATAAAGGCTGTGAAGGGGATCAGAAATCGTCAGCCCTTTGACGAAAATCTGTTGATGGCCATTGCCACTTTAGGGGCCATTGCCCTGGCATTGTATCGTAGTGGTGATTATGTAGAGGCCATTGCGGTAATGTTGTTTTATCAGATTGGCGAATGGTTCCAAAGCTATGCTGTGGGCAAGAGTCGTAAGGATATTGCAGACTTAATGGATATTGCTCCGGATTATGCCAACATGGAAAATGAGGATGGTCAGCTGGAGCAGGTAGATCCCGATGATGTGGAAATTGGTTCCGTAATCGTTGTAAAACCTGGTGAAAGAGTTCCAATTGATGGGATTGTGGTAGAAGGTCATTCTACTTTAAATACGGCAGCTCTTACTGGTGAATCTCTTCCTAGGGATGTTGAGCCAGGTAATGAAATAATTTCCGGTAGTATCAATTTAAATGGCTTGCTGAAGGTACGTACCACCAAGGAATTTGGTGAGTCTACGGCCTCAAAAATCCTTGAGCTTATTGAGGATGCAGGCTCGAGAAAGTCAAAGTCAGAGGAATTTATTACTAAGTTTGCCAGGGTATATACTCCTATTGTAGTATGGGCAGCTATCGCCTTGGCCGTATTTCCACCAGTGGTTTTAACTGTTATGAACAGTGAACCAATGTGGGGGGAGTGGCTGTATCGGGCCTTGACCTTCCTGATAATCAGTTGCCCTTGTGCATTGGTTATATCGATTCCTTTATCTTTCTTTGCGGGATTAGGGGCGGCCAGTCGTCATGGCATCTTGGTAAAGGGGTCCAATTATATGGAGACCCTGTCGAAAACCAAGACAGTTGTGTTTGATAAAACTGGTACCTTGACTAAGGGCACCTTTAGTGTGGTGGCTATTCATCCGGAAAAGCTTGATGAAAACCAGCTTCTCCATTTGGCAGCCCATGTGGAGCGTTATTCATCCCATCCTATTGCCCTTTCTCTATTGGAGGCCTATCCTAATGAGCATGATGATTGCCGTATAGAAAATACGGAAGAAATTGCCGGACGTGGTATTAAGGCCCTTATTAATGGTGATACGGTTTGCGTAGGAAATGCCCGTATGATGGATGACCTTGGCATTAATTGGAAGCCTTGTGAGCATAGTGGCACTATAGTCCATGTGGCTATTAATGGTGAATATGAGGGGCATATTGTGGTAGCTGATACCCCTAAGCCACATAGCAGGGCAGCTATAAAAGCACTTAAAGCCCAGGGAATCCGTGAAACCATTATGCTGACTGGTGATGCAAAGGCTGTAGCTGATGTTGTTGCAGCAGAACTTGGCCTTGATCAGGTAAGAAGTGATTTGTTGCCTCAGGATAAGGTTAGTGAGGTGGAGAAGCTGCTTGCTGGTAAACGCAGTGAGGATGAAGCTCTGGCCTTTGTGGGCGACGGTATTAATGATGCACCGGTGCTTTCCAGGGCAGATATCGGTATTGCCATGGGAGCTATGGGCAGTGATGCAGCCATAGAAGCCGCCGATGTGGTGTTAATGGATGATGATCCATTTAAGATTGCCACAGCCATCCGCGTGTCCCGTAAGTGCCTCAGAATTGTAAAGGAGAATATCTGGTTTGCAATTGGTATTAAGGTATTGGTTTTGGTTGCCGGTGCCCTTGGCTTTGCCAGCATGTGGGCAGCTATATTTGCCGATGTTGGTGTGGCAGTACTGGCTATCCTTAATGCCATGAGGTGTATGTATATTAAGGCTCAGCAGCCAGAGACAGTATCATAAAACAATATATTGTAAAACGAGCAGGGGTATTACCTCCAGCACGGATTAAGATCTAAAATTATTTTTTACATTATTGTTAATAGCGATAAAAATTATAACTCGCTTCGCTCAAACAAATAATTTTTATCACTAATGCAGGTTTGTAAAAAATAATTTCTTAAAGATCTAAATCCTATTGCTGTTGGCAATTACCCCTGCTCTTTGTATTTTAGTAAAATGCTTTTTTATATATTATTCTATCCTTACTCTAAATGAAAGAATAGGGTCATTTAAATTGCCTAATATTTCTCCCTCTGGCAGCCATTCCTTGGACCAGCCCTGATTCTTGATGCGTCCCTTATAGGATACTGACCATAAATCACCTCTCCAGCTCCCTAAGGATATTTGCATACCATCAATAGGCTTTCCGTAGATACCGGCAGTGGTTCCGTTCATGGCCCAGCCAGTCCATTCACCATTCTGTACGTGAACACGATACATGACATACATGTGGCGGCCTGTGAGAAACTGTACCCGTATGGCATCAATGGTTTGGGTACCATAAGGGTCACCGGCGGCTTCACCGTCATTGGCCCGGTCTGACCAGCCCTTTTCCAGAGTGTGGGCATAATACTGGATCAGGGGGCGGTCACCGATATCATCAAGGTCCCCCCAGCCCCATCCCCAGGCAAAACAGCTGGATATAGATAATAGCATAAAGCTGAATGTCAAAAGCATAACTTTGATTTTATCCATAATAATCTCTCCTTTCTATAAGAATATCGAAGAAAAATGCCGGCCCCAAAAGGAACCGGCAATTTTTTACATTAGAAGTTGATTAAATACCAAGCTCGATGTTGCGGATGGTTTCCTGCAGAACCTTGAGCTTTTCAGTAACTGTAGCATTAACACTGTCCAGATCATTGATAACCTGAGTGGACTTGGAAATTTGATCCAGACTATGCTGCAGACTGTCGTGAACGGAAGCCACCTGCTTGGAGAAGCGCTGATCAAACTCGTCAATTTTGGTCTCAAATTCCTTGTTCTTGGCAAGAATAGTATCAATGGCCTTAACATCATTTACCAGAGTATTGATAGCTTCATCGGAGCTTTGAACGCTTTCCTGGGTACTCTTGGATAACTTACCAACCTCCTGGGCTACAACGGCGAAGCCACGGCCATGCTCACCGGCACGGGCGGCCTCGATGGCAGCGTTGAGGGCCAGCAGATTAATCTGGGAAGAAATATCCGTAATAATTTGCATTACATCATTTATCTTTTCAGTGCTGGAGCTTAAGAGCTTCAGCTTTGGTGTAATTTCTGAATTGCGTTCCAACAGCTGGTTGAAATAGGAACCCTGCTCGTCAATACCGCCAGAAAGCTCATGCATGGAATCCTTCACCGCATCAACATCCTTGGACATCTGGGAAATGGTGCGGATAATGGATGGCAGGCTCTGCTGATATTCGTCAAAGAGGTCAAGCACCTGATCCTTAAGTACGCCTACACGCTGCTGACGGGCAATTACACGGGTGAGGAAGAATTCCTGGCAAGCCGCATAATGACCGGCAAAATAATCCAGATACTGATCGTGGAAGGATGTCCCGTTTGGTTCATAGTAGAAGAAAATAGCTGTTAATGTTTCGTTCATGTGAAGCCCACTGATTTCGCCAAAGCTGGAAAAACCGGCCACAGGATATTCGTTGAACATATCAATGTGCTTGATCTCTTCAGGATAACCCAGACGGCGGAGTATACAGTCATTTAAGATAGCACCAATTGGAGCAGGCTTGCCTTGATTAAACTCTCTCACAGCATTTTTGAGGTCATTTTCCAGGCCTACACGTTTCATAAGATAAAGGCGCTCGCCGGATTCAATATCACAGAAGAAATTGATGCGGTAATTTGTTTCATCAATACTAGAAATGGAACGGATAAAGTTTTCGCCTTTAATATCGGTGGCGAAGGTGTATTCCTGCATCTTGGCGTTAAGTTCAGATACACTGGAGCAGTCCAGCTCTCTCTTAAGGGCATCAATGAATGGAATAGTATTGCCGTTGTTGTCTTCTACAGTGGAAATGTAACGCAGGGCAGAGTTGGCGTTTACTACATCGAAGTATTTGCCCACTCTTTCAACGGCCTGAGTCTTCAAAATACCATAGCGGTAATTTTTGGAGGTGTGAACGATAACGGCTACGGCAACATTTTCCAAAACCTGGCTATCGTTGTATATATAGGTGTGCTGGAAATCAAGTAAACCGGCGGCACTGCCCCCAATAAAAGGAATAGGGAACATACCATTTTGGTAAAATGCCTGCATAACGAAGGATTCGCAGTTGGAAAGTCCATCGATATACAAAAGTCCAAAGGTGTGATTAACATTCATGCGGAATGGAATCTTATGCTTGTCAATTTCCTGCTGCATTCTTCTGACACGCTCTTCAACGCTCATGTCAACGCGACCTTGACGCAGATCATCATTAGGCAGTTTGATGGTCATGATGTACATGTTGTCGATCATGCGGCGGGAGAATACTTGAAGCAAAACCTTGCGGCGATTGTCTGGTGCCTCACAATATAAAGTACGGCTGCTGGCTGTTCTGCACAGCTCACCGGATGTGGTTAATAAAATCAGCTTGGCATTTGGAGGCAATATGCCCTTTATGCTGGAAGCAACATCGTTCATGTCGTTATCTGGGGAAACATAGCCGATAACCAGTGCAGGCCCTTCGGCAACGTCAAAGAGGGGAGTTAATACTGAAGAATTCAGCTCGTTAGTGGACAGATAAGCTACCTTGGTATCTGGAGTGGAAGAAGCACTGGCAGTAGGCGTAGCTGCAGGACGAACTGCCTTAGGAGCTATTCGTTCTGCTGGTGATGGTGTATCATCTTTAGGCTTTTTGGACTGAAATAAACTATCGAACATGTTCTTTGACCTCCTGTATAAAACATAACTATTTTACCTATATCATTATGCTAATTAAAATTCGTGAAAATATGTGTATTTCCTTCTTTTTATTGTGAAAAAAATAAAGATTGATTAACGTAACTAATTTACTTTTTGTGAAAAAATGGTTAACATGGATGGTAGGAAGGAATAAAAAGGAAAGGATTTTTTTTATGAACAGCATTAATTTACAGCAAAATAGTAATGTCCGTACAGTAAAAGCAGAGATTTTAATGTATGTGTTGCCTATTGTAATTATAGGCCTGGTGATTATGTCTGGTATAATCTTCAAGTATGTGGGAAGTACCTTTGAGGATCAATTGATACGCAGCTCTCTGAACAATGCCCAGGAGGTATCTGATGGCGTTTCGGCCTGGCTGGAGACCCGTATGCTGGAGACTCAAAATTCAGCTAATATTCCAGCGGCCAAAGCCTTGAAGGATAATCCTACGGGGATGAATGAGAACAATAAATATCGTCTTGCTCTCATGAACAAAATTTATCCGGGGGTTTATGACTCCGTCAGCTGGGGCCCTTTTGATGGCTCTGGTGTATTGTACGGTGAGACAAAGTCCGGCTTTAAGGAAATGCACAATGCTGATAAGGCATGGTACAAGGAGACTATGACTGGTGCCAAGGATTCATTTATGGCCTCCCCTGTAATTTCCCAGGCTACTGGTAAGATTATTGTTAATTCTATTGCTCTGGCAAAGGATAATAATGGGCAGAATGTAGGCATGGTATTGGCTGCTATCTATGTTGATGCAGTTATGGAGAAGGTAAGTGACTTTAGACTTGGTGAAAAGGGCTACAGTCTTTTGGTTTCCAAGGAAGGTACTTATATCGTAAATCCTGATGAAGAAGCCATTATGAAGAAAAAGATTTCTGAGGATAATGACCCTGAAATCAAGGCATTGGGTGAAAAAATGCTCTCCGGTGATGCCGGCGTCTATAAGTTTACCAATAAAGACGGCGATGATATGATTGCCTTCTATAACCCAATTAAGGCCACTGGCTGGGGTATGGCAACCATTGCATATCAGGATGAGCTGTTTGCCCCCGTAAGCAATGTACTTAAAATCATGGTGGGAATAAGCCTGCTTCTTACGGTTTTGATTTCCTTGGGAGTTCTTGTCACTGTAAATAAAGCCATGGCACCTCTTGCAGTTATGATGGATGAAATACATCTTTTGGCAGCAGGTGATTTCCGTAATCGTCCAAGCCGTATTACTTCCAATAACGAGTTGGGAGCTTTGGCTGCGGCGGTTCGTGAAATGCGTCAGGGCGTAAGCAATGTAATGAAGCAGGTTAGCGGTTCCTCGGATAGTTTGGCGGCCGCCGCTGAGGAACTGAATGCCACTACTGAGCAGTCGGCCCAGGCATCAAATCAGGTGGCAAACTCCATCGTAAATGTCGCACAGGGTACCAGTGAGCAGCTGGAAGCAGTCAGCTCTACTGGCATGGCTATTGAGGAGCTGAATGATACCATTCAAACTGTGGCAGGGGAAGCCGATGCAGCAGCAGCCCATGGCCGTGAGGCAGCTGAGGTAGCCCGTGATGGTGGCAAGACTTTGGAACAGGCCATTGGACAGATTAAGCGTATCGAACAGAGCACCAATGAGTCTACAGAAGTAGTTACTGCTTTGGGTGAGCGCTCTGCTGAAATTGGTCAGATTGTGGATACCATTTCCAATATTTCCGCACAGACTAATCTGTTAGCTCTCAATGCGGCTATTGAGGCTGCCCGTGCCGGTGAGCATGGACGGGGATTTGCCGTAGTAGCAGATGAGGTGCGTAAGTTGGCTGAGTCCTCTCAGGAGGCTGCCAACCAGATTGCCGATCTTATCCAGCAGACCCGCAAGGATACTGACAATGCCGTTGCTGGTATGCAGGCGGGCAGCAAAGAGGTGCAGATTGGCACACAAAATATTATCAGCATGGGTGAAAGCTTCCGTAAGATTATTGAAATCGTTGAGACAGTTTCCGGGCAGGTTCAGCATATTTCCTCTGCTATCAGCGGTATGGCTGCCAATGGCGAAGAAGTTATGGGACATATTAGAACCATTGGTGATGCCAGCAGGAAGGCTGCTGAGGAAGCTGAGACCGTATCTGCTGCAACGGAGGAGCAAAGTGCCAGTGTAATGGAGATTTCCAATGCATCCGATAGCCTTTCCAAGATGGCAATGGAGCTGCAGAATGAAATCAGCAAGTTCAAGCTGTAAATCAATGCGAGTGATATGTGTGTGTAAAATATTATAGGATCGGGCCTTCCCTTCGGGGAGGGCTTTTTCTTTGCGATAGAAATATGTTTTGCAGCAAGGATTTTATGCAGTTTTCCAAGCAAATAGGTTACGATTTTATGCATTTTCTCGATGAAAGATGCTACGATTTTATGCAATTTTTTATAAAAATATAGTACGATTTTATGTAAAAAGTTGACTTTTCCTTTGGAAGAGCTATAAAATTTATTGTAAGGAATAGGGCTTGGCCGTTGTTATCATGTAAATATTGAAATCATAAGGATATGGTATTATGTTAAAGAGAAAAATATATTCAAAATTATTGGAGTGGAAAGAAAAACGTCATAAGGAAGGCCTAAAAAAATGTTTGCTTATAAAAGGGGCTAGACAGGTAGGCAAGACCTTTATTATTAAGGAATTTGGTAAAAATGAATATGAATCATTTATAAATATTGATTTTTACAGGCAGAAACCGCTAAAACATATTTTTGAGGGAGAGTTATCCTCAGAAGAAGTGTATAAGAGAATGACGGCAAATATTCCTGATATCAAATTAATTCCAGGGCAAACATTAATTTTTTTGGATGAGATACAATGCTGCGGAAATGCGAGAACTGCACTTAAATTTCTGTCTGAGGATATGCGGTTTGATGTAATTGCTTCCGGTTCGTTGTTGGGACTTTCATACGGTGAAGATGCAGACGAGGAAGTAGAAGAACCTGTGTCTCTTCCAGTAGGATATGAAACTCAATTGATGATGTATTCCTTGGATTTTGAAGAATTTCTATGGGCATACGGATATGATTCTGCTGCTATATACGACTTGAAAAAATATATGGGTACAGATAATCAGATTCCAGAAGTTATTCATAACAAGTATGAAGCATTATTTAGGGAGTATATGGTAGTAGGGGGAATGCCTGAGGTCGTTGTTGATTTTGCTGAACACAAGGACTTTAATCGGGTTATGGAAATTCAGCAAAATATCATAGCACTTTATCAGGATGATATTTCCAAACATGCAAAAGGGAGAGAAAAGTCACTGGTCAGAATGTGCTATGATGCTGTGCCTAGACAGCTGGCAAAGGAATTAAAAAAATTTCAGTATTCGACGGTAGAAAAAGGCCAAACCAGAAGAAAATATGGTGGCAGTATAAAATGGCTGAAGGATTCATGTCTGGTAAATGCCTGCTATAATGTTTCGGAGCCATATATACCCCTCATGGCAAATTCGAAAGAGGAACAATTCAAGCTGTACATTAATGATACAGGCCTGCTTACCTGCATGTACGGATTTGAAACCAAAAGGGCTATTTTAAACAATACAATAAAGGGAAATGCCCGAGGCGGTATTTATGAAAATATCATTTCAGAATGCTTGGTAAAACGCGGCTATACCTTGCATTATTACAAGCCGGATGACAACCATGAACTGGAATTTTTAATTGAAAAGGCGGGTGAGGTTGTTCCAATAGAAGTAAAGGCCGGAAATACAGCATCAGTTTCTTTAAATAATTTTATTAATGACTTTTCACCAAGTATTGCATATAAATTAATATCAAATAGAAATGGGCGCTCTGGTGTAAAGGAAACCTTGCCCCATTTTTTTGTAATGTTCATGTAGCTATCCATAATATAAAAATATCACATTGACAATAATACGTTATCGTACTAATATAAAGTACGTTAACGTATTATTTTTATGAGATCATCATGAAAGCTATATAAATACAAAAAGGAGGTAGAATCACGATGCAGATAGATGATACATTGGGCTATCTGATTTGTCGAACGGCCAGGAGGATTCACCGTCACACTGAAAAACTGTTTAGTCCATATGGCCTTACTGTGGAGCAGTGGGTGGCGATGAAGATATTAGCTGAGAATCCGGATATCAGCCAAAAAGAATTGTCCGGACAAATGAAACGAGACCCAAATACAGTGAAGGCGATTGTGGATAGACTGATTAAAAAGGATTATGTAAAAAGGGAGCCAAATCTGGTTGATCGCCGTGCCTTTCTCCTACAACTGACCATGTCCGGCAAGCAGCTTGTGGATAAACTGGCAGCGGCGGATGAACGGGAAAACCGGCAGTTAGAGCTGGAATTGGGTGAGGCTGATACAGCAAATATGAAGAAAATGTTACTAAAGATAGAGGAAATGATCAGGGAATGAATAAACTTTGGACAACGGAATTTATTAGTATGGGAGGCTGCAACTTTCTGGTATTTATGAGCCAGTATATTATGATTGCAGCTTTGCCAATTTTTATTATGGACAATTTGCAGGGAGGAGAATTGGAAGCCGGCATGGCTATGACTTTTTTCCAGATTGGTACTGTGGCCTGTCGCCCATTGGCTGGAAAAATGATTGACAGTATAAATAAACGCTCGCTGATGCTGGTGGCGACGCTTTGTTTCGGATTAATTATGTTGGGGTTCAATTTTTTTCAGACACTTACCGGGATTTATAGCTTGCGCTTACTTCATGGTGTTATTTTTGCTATTGCAACTACGGCAGCTGCAGCTATGGCCGCTATGGTTTTACCTGCGGATCGAAAGGGTGAGGGCATTGGCTATTTTGCCTTGACCACGAATTTGGCCATGGTTGTAGGTCCTTTGCTGGGACTGGTAATTATCGGCAACTGGGGAGCAGAGATGTTTTTTCCATTTATGGTGATGCTGGCATTATTAACTTTTGGGGTGGCGAATCATCGACGACTGCCAGATGCAGTTATTTTGCCTGCTGAAAAGCAGCACCATGGTATTTCTATCAGTGATTTTATTGAACGCAAGTCCGTGGCAATGTCTTCCATTGGTGGTCTGGTATTCTTTGCGTACGGTGGTGTACTGACATTTATTCCCCTTTATGCAAAATCATTGGGGCTGCAGCAGGAAACCAGTATGTTCTTTGCCGTATTTGCCACAGTCATTGTACTGACCAGGCCTATCGTTGGAAAAATATTTGATACAAAGGGACCGGATTATACGATATACCCCGGGTTTATTTGTTTCGCTTTGGGGATGATTATTTTTGGTCAGATCTCTACAATGCTGGGGCTTCTAGTGTCGGCTGCAATATTAGGTGTAGGCTTTGGCGCCTTGAGTCCGGCTTTTCAGACATTGGCTATCCAAAGTGCACCTATGGAGCGTAGCGGTGTGGCTACAGCTACCTATTTCTGGTCATTGGATATTTGTGTCGGGCTGGCAGCTGGCCTTTTGGGGCTGGTTGCAGCAGGCTATGGTTATACCTTTATGTATAGTGTGGTTTGCACTGGTGTTATTGCAGCAGCCGCAGTTTGCTATTTCGTTTGGAACAGGTATCAGCAGGGAGCTATGGCAATGATGAGCAAAATATTTCCGGTGAGGAATTAATTGTTGTTTTCAAAAATCACTGCTTTAAAGTGTAAAATGTGTGTGATTATATATAGGATGGGCCCTCCCTTAGGGGAGGGCTTCAGACTGTAGACAAATAAACAAGCCTGCCCCCATTAATGGTATAATTAACATTAATGGGGGCATGTTTTATGTATAGAAAGAAAAACCGTGAATTACAGTCACAAATCCAATTCATATCACTTGAAGACCTTGTTCCTA
>NZ_JAZTZI010000059.1:0-21824 GCF_045637405.1 Anaerovibrio sp. | reverse complement strand
GGCGGAGTTTTATCAGGCAGTAATTATTGTTTCTGATGCGATTATTTTGTGGGCTCAGCGTTACAGTGATGAGGCAAAACGTCTGGCAGATGTTGCCAAGGATGAAGCTAGACGTAAAGAGCTTTTGGAGATTTCACGCATTGCAGCCAAGGTTCCTAGATACCCGGCAGAGAGCTTCTATGAGGCAATTCAGTCCCAGTGGTTTATCCAGTTATTTTCCCGTTTGGAGCAAAAGACTGGCGCTACCATTTCCAATGGTCGTATGGACCAGTATCTGTATCCTTACTATAAGAAGGATATAGAGGCAGGCAAGATCACCAAGGATTTTGTTAAGGAATTGTTCCAGTGCATGTGGCTGGGAATGGCCCAGTATCAGGACCTTTATGTAAGTCCAGCCGGAGTAAAATTTAATGAAGGCTATGCCCATTGGGAGGCCGTAACTGTAGGTGGTGTTGATAAGGATGGCAATGATGCAGTAAATGACTTGACCTACATCCTTTTGGAGAACAAGCGGGAATTCCCGCTTAATTACCCGGATTTGGCTGCCAGAGTTCATAGTGGTGCCTCTCAGGAGTATCTCGATGAGGTGGCTACAACCATTAGTGATGGTGCAGGCTTCCCTAAGCTGCTTAACGATGAGGAAATTATCCCTCTGCTGGTAGCCAAGGGGGCAGATATAGCTTCAGCCCGTGATTATGCAGTGTCTGGCTGTACTGAGGTTAGAATGCCAAACCTTGATACCTTCACTACACCATGTGCTTTTCTGAATCTTGGGGCTGTAATGGAGCTGACCCTCAGAAATGGCCGTATGGCAAAATATGGTGATGAGCTTCTTACCATAGAAACTGGCAATCCACAGGATTTTGCTTCTTATGAAGACTTTGAAACGGCTTTTATCGCCCAGGAAAAATTCGTATTAAAGCAGACCTTCCGCCAGCAGTATATTGCCAACCGTACTAGACCAAAGCATTTTGCCTCTCCGTTGGGGTCTGCCCTTCATGCTCTTTGCATGAAAAACGGGCTGGATCTTCATAGTGAGCACATCCCTGGTGGTATAGACTTGGGCTACTTTGATTTCATAGGTCTGGCCTCTGTAGCTGATAGTCTGGCGGCAATCAAGAAAAATGTATATGACAATAAGGCTTTGAAATGGGAGCAGGTCTTAACAGCCATTGATGCAGATTATGAAGGCTATGAGGATGTGCGTCAGCGCCTTCTCCATTCACCGGCCTATGGTAATAATGATCCTTATGTGGATGAAATTGCCAAGCGAATAGATCGGGTGGGTGTGGAATTTGCCCAGGAAAATGCCAAGTATCTCGGTGTAAATATAGACCTTAGATATGTATCACAGTCAGCAAATGTACCATTCGGAAAGGTGGTTGGCGCGTTGCCAAATGGACGCAGGGCCGGAACAGCTCTTTCTGATGGCTCATCTGCTTCACAGGGAGCTGACATAAATGGCCCGACAGCGGTACTTTTATCTAACTTTAATACCAAGAATACAGAATATATAAACCGTGCCTCCAGGCTTTTAAATATTAAGCTCAGCCCGTCCACAGTGGCCGGCAAGGATGGCAACGCCAAGATAATTGCCCTTATAAGAGCATGGTGCAAGCTGAAGCTGTGGCATTTGCAGTTCAACATAATTAACCGCGAAACCCTGCTGAAGGCCCAGAAGCATCCTGAGCAGTATCGCAGCCTGTTGGTAAGGGTGGCAGGATACAGTGCATATTTTGTGGAGCTGTCACCTGATTTGCAGGAGGATATTATTCAGCGTACTGAGCATGAATTATCAGCTTAATATATTAAGAATTAGAAAAAACGAAAGGGGGATTTCTGATGGAAGAAGGGATTATAACAAATATTCAGCACTTCTCCTTGGAGGATGGTCCTGGAATAAGAACAGTTATATTTTTTAAGGGCTGCCCCTTTCGCTGTAAGTGGTGTGCAAATCCTGAAACCCAGAAATTTCACCTGGAGCTTGGCTGGAGCAAGGGAAGCTGCCTTAAATGCGGCAGCTGTGTGAAACAACTTTCTGAATATAATATTACCTTTAGAAATGAAGAAGTGAACTGGGGTGATAAATCAGGGCGGGTCGGTTCAATACCTTCTCAGGAAGAAGTGGAGCTGGCCTGTCCCACCAAATCACTTCATATAATTGGAAAAAAATATAAAGTATCGGAACTCATTGATATTTTAATAGAACAAAAACCATTTTTTGACGCCACAGGTGGACTGACCCTTAGTGGCGGGGAGCCATTGGCACAGCCTGAATTTGCCGAGGCATTGCTGAAAAATGCCCATGACAGCGGTATAAGAACTGCCATTGAGACCACCAGCTACGCTGAGTGGGATGTGGTGGAAGGTATAGCCCGTCATATAGATTACTACATGACGGATATAAAGGTGATGGACAGTGAGCTACATGAAAAATGGACGGGATTATCAAACCAACGCTTATTGAGCAACATAGAGAAGCTGTTAAAGCAATTCCCTAAGGTTCACTTTAGAATACGGACCCCGGTAATACCAGGAGTGAATGATAATCCGGAGGCCATAATAGCCATAGGAAAGTTTCTCAAACCATTTGAAAGCAGAGAAAATCTGGAATGGGAGCTTTTAAAATATCATAGGCTGGGGGTTCCAAAATACGAGGCATTACACCGTGAATATCCTATGGGGAAGGTTGAGCTGACTCAGGATGAATTTAATGAATTAAAAAGTGTAGCGAGCTTTGTATTTAAACGTGTTGTTTGAAACAGGAGGTGTAGTCAATGGTCAGTAAGGCATTTCGAAGTACAGGATATTTTATAGAGTATTTGGCACTGATTATTTCAATTATTTCGGTATGGACTATAATGTCAAATCGAGGACATCTGAATACCATTATTCTACCGGCACCAAACTCAATTTTGGAAACCATAGTTGAGCTGGTGGCTGATGGAGCATTGTTTACCAATATGTTTATCAGCGTATCAAGGGTGCTTCAGGGGTATTTACTGGCGGCATTCCTTGGGATTTCCTTGGGAATATTGATCGGTCTGTCCAAGCATCTTGATAGGGTAACCGAGCTTATTATTCAGATGATAAAGCCCATACCGCCCATTGCATGGATTCCATTGGTAATTCTTTGGTTTGGTATTGGTGAATCCGGCAAGGTTTTCTTAATTTTCTTAGGTGGTTTCTTTACCATTCTTATCAATGTGGTGGATGGGATTCATCAAACTGATCCAAAGCTGGTGGAGGTTTCCCGTTCAATGGAAACACCATTTTGGAAGCATATCAGCCTCATGGTAATTCCCGGGGCGGCACCTAATATATTTACAGGTCTTAGAACTGGACTCAGCTCCTGCTGGATGTGCGTGGTGGCCGCAGAGCTGGTTTCATCAACTACAGGGCTTGGGTACCTTATAATGGATGCCCGCCAGTTTGGTCAGACTGATGTAGTTATAGTGGGAATGCTTACCATTGGTATCGTGGGAAAGATTATGGATTCTCTGCTTAGATTTGCAGAGAAGAAAACACTGCGCTGGATTTAACAATTATTAAGGGGAGGTGCTGTATATGGGTGGAGTGACAGCAAACGCTCTGTTGAAACAGGAGCCATATCTGGTGATCGATCATGTTAGCAAATATTTTGAGCAGAAGAAACAACGGCTTAATGTTCTGGAGGATATTAATTTTTCCATGGACAAGGGAGAAATCCTCTGTATTGTAGGTGCCAGCGGATGCGGCAAAAGCACCTTACTCCGTGCAATTTCCGGACTTGACAGCGACCATGGCGGTCGGATTATCATCGGTGGCAAGGAAGTGGTGGCCCCGTCCAAATCACGGGGCATAGTATTTCAGGAGCATCGTCTGTTTCCGTGGCTGACGGTGGAACAGAATGTAGGATATGTTTTAACTGGCATTCCAAAGGAAGATAAGAAAAAGCTGGTTCAGGAATACATTGAGCTGGTTGGGCTGAAGGGTTTTGAAAAGGCCTATCCAAAGGAGCTGTCCGGTGGAATGTCACAAAGGGCCGGTATTGCCAGAGCTTTGGTCAATAAGCCTGAGGTACTGCTCCTTGATGAGCCCTTTGGAGCATTGGATGCCTTTACTAAAATAGCTTTGCAGAAAGAATTAAAGCGCATTCAGCGCAAGTCGGGTACCACTATGGTAATGGTAACCCATGATATTGAGGAAGCTGTCTTTTTGGCTGACCATATCATTGTGTTGGACTCAAAGCCAGGGAGAATAAAGCTGGAAGTACAGGTGGATCTCCCAGTACCGAGGGACCGTAACAGTTATGAGTTTCTGCAGGTAAAGAAAAAGATATATGAGGAATTCTTTGAGGATGAGAAGATACCTGAGGATTTCAGTATTTAGTATTTTAAGTAGCTTTAAAAAATTATGATTAAATATATGGAGAAGGGATGGATTTATATGTTGTTAAATGTTAAGAAAAAAATTAATAAGCTGGTATCCGTGGCCCTTGTGGCATCACTGACCGTAGTAAGCGGTATCTTGGGTGGTTGCGGCACTGATCAGGGTGCTGGTGACAAGGCAAAAACAGTAAATATTGCCATTCAGCCGTCAGCAGCCTTTATTCCACTTTTTGTGGCCAAGGAAAAGGGCTGGATTGAGGAAGATTTAAAGGCTCAGGGGGTAACTGTAAAATGGAATAATTTTGAATCTGGTCCTCCAATGAATGAATCTTTGGCCTCCGGCAGCTCAGATTTAGGAGTAATCGGCGATGTGCCAATCGTATCCGCTATTGCTGCAGGCCAGAAGAATGAGCTTGTGGCTATCACCTGCGAAGGTCCTGCTTCCTACGCAGTATTGGCAGGAAAGAATAATCAGCTATCTAACCCTGCCGATTTTAAGGGTAAAACCATTGCCACTGTAGTTGGATCCACCGGTCATAACCTTACTCAGAAATTTTTAAAGTCTGGTGGGTTGACTATTGATGATGTAAAGCTGGTTAATATTTCCGCCGGTGATGCAGAGGCTGTACTGGTAAATGGTGAGGCTGATGCTGTGGCAATTTGGGAGCCAAATGTAACCCGTTTGGAGGAAAATGGCACTGGTAGAATTATCAGTGATGGTACAAAGGTTGATTTACTTGGTGTAAATGGTTTGGTGGCAAGAGCTGAATATGCCAAGGCAAACCCTGAAGTTATTTCCGTAATAATCAAGAATTATGCCCGTGGCGTAAAGGAGCTGGCTAACCTTGATGATGCAACTCTTAACAAGGTTGCTGCATATTTATCCTTGAAGCCTGAGCAGGTAAAAAAGGTTATTAAAAAATATGATTATACTGTTATAATAGATGATAAGGATATTGCCGGCTTGAACGATACCATCAAGTTCCTGGTAAGCATTGGCCGCCTTAAGGAAGAATATGATATCAGCAAGTTCGTCAATCGTGAATACTTAAAAAATGCTAATGTGGAGCAATTTTTAAAGTAACATGTAAAGATTTGTAAGTGGGGGAGAGTTAAGATGAGTGTTACTGAACAGGAAATTGAGGTATGGCGCGAAAAAATACATACTGAATTTCAACCAGCGGCAGAAAAATATTATGCTAGTGAATTGAAAAGAAATGAGTACAAGGGAATTTCCGGTGGTTTTGGCAGTTATGCCCAACGGGGCGATGAGCCAAAGCTCAGTATGATTCGTCTGCGTATGACGGCTGGCCATCTGACTAAGGAAAAGCTGGCATTTATAGCAGATGCTATAAGAAAGCATAATATTAATAAAATTAAGTTTACCACCTGTCAGACAGTTCAGTTACACAATCTTGGCTTAACTCCATTGCTGGATATTATGGAAGGGGCCTTGGATGTAGGTATTGTGACCATGGGGGGCGGCGGAGATAATCCCCGCAATGTAACCTGTTCACCTCTTTCAGGCTTGGACAGATTCGAATATTTTGATGTGCAGCCCTATGCAGAGGCGGTTGGCCAATATGCACTGAAGTTTATAAAAGCAGGCTTGTTGCCACGTAAGCTAAAAATTGGCTTTTCTTCATCGCCAAAAAATGTATCCCATGCCACTATTCGAGATTTGGGATTTGTGGCCCGTGCTGACGGCAAGTTTGATGTGTACAGTGCTGGTGGCGTAGGTCCTAATCCAAAGGTGGGCATAAGGGTAGGTGAGGGTGTAGAGCCTTCAGATATTTTCCTCTATGTTAAGGCTATGGTAAATGTGTACAGAGCCTATGGCGATTATAAAAACAGAGCCAGGGCCCGTTCACGCTACATTCCGGAGTCCCTTGGCGGTACTGCAAAATATCGTGAGGCCTTTGCTGAAAAGCTGGCCGAGGTAGTAAAGGAACGCACTGACGGCAGTACGGAATTTGATTTCAATGTTGAAATCCCACGGGTAAAGAAAATAGGACGTTCTGTAATTAGCCATCCAAGGGCTATTCCACAAAAGCAGAAGGGGCTCTACAGTGTGGTTTATCATCCAATAGGTGGTACCCCGGATCCTGCTGTATTCTTGAAGCTGGCGGATGCTGTTGCTGATATAAAGGAGGCAGAAATACGCTTATCTCCTGATGAAACGGCTTATATTGTTAATCTTACTGGTGCTGAAGCCAGAAAGATTATTAATATCACTGCCGAGGACACTGCTACCACCACCTTCGAAATGGCCTCTGCCTGCATAGGGGCAGCTATTTGTCAGGCTGGAGTACGGGATTCTCAGGCCCTTATCCATAATTGTGTGGCTGCTGTCCGCAAGGCTGGAATACCTGATGGAGCATTGCCACCTGTTCATATCTGTGGCTGTCCAGGCTCATGCTCTACACCGCAGCTTGTTGCCATTGGATTTAGAGGCTCTGTACGGGATAAGCAGAGTGCTTATATTCTGACCATTAACGGTCAGTCCGTGGAGGGCAAGGAAGTGTTTGGCCAGGAGCTGGGAGTATTGTTTGAAAAGGATATTCCAGAATTCCTTGTGGAGCTTGGTTCTGCTGTGGCATATACGGGTCTTGGTTATAACGAGTGGCTTGCCCTTAATCCTAATGGCGTGTCTGAGGTGGCTGCCAAGTATTTGCCTTAAATTTATGTAAATATTAAAAGTCCTATGACAAATGCAAGAGTAATTGCAATAATTATAGGACTTTTTGTGTTTAATCTGCTATTAACTGTAGGACTATTTAGTAATTATTTGGTTGAGGTTAATATGGGATTACTTTATGGAGAAGTAATCTTTGCCTTTTTACTGCCAGCGAACAATGAAGAATTGAGCAGCAACTTGCCGCAGATAAAGGTTATTGGCCAGGTAATAATAACGGCGATGATGAATTTGTAGAAGGCATGAATATTCATGTTCATCATATAAAGGGATGGCCAAAAGATGAAAATTGTATGGCAGAAATACATGGTGTATGAGGTAGACGCCAGATTTCCCAGAGTATTGTTAGTGAAATTACAGAAGCGGTAGAATATGCCTAAAAGTGCAAACACACTGGAAGTAAGCAACATGGCATGACTAATGGAAATATAAAAGAGAAATTCCAATGGACTGCTTACTATGGCCGGACTATGAATAAATGACCAGTCAATAAAGGCAGCGGAGATAATAAACAATGGAGTCCACTTGGTGGCAGAAGGAACATAACAGCCTTCCTCAAACCAGTGGCGACGCCAGGCGTGAATACCGAGGAAAAAGTAGAGTACATACAATAAGACACGGCTAACCTGAACCTTAAGAATATAGAAAAAATTTACCCACAGATATTCGTCACCGGTAATCATATCAATGACCATGCCATTTATAAAAGTAAATAGGGTAAGTCCCAGGAATAACCAAATTTTTGGGGAACTAGGAGCCTTTTGCTGAGCATAGGATGGACGAAGCTTAACAATAAAGTAAGCAATGGCGTAGAGTAGCAGTAACATTCCAAGATACCAGAATGGAACCTGATTAAAGAATTCGCCGGCACCGCCAGTAGCTGTGTCGTACCAGTAATATTTTGTAAGAGCTGTCCAAATGTCATTGCAGAGCCCACGGCTATATGGCATTATAATGCTGGTAAGTGGAGCAATAATCAATATACCTATGAGCCATGGAATACCAATGCGGGTCCACTTTGGCATCCAGAAATCCTTGCCAGTTTTCTTGGCCAGTGAGCGGATGGCAAAATATCCTGATATAAAAAACATTATTGGCATAATAACCATGTCGGTAATCATAACAAAATAATTTAAGCCGACGCTTGGCTGGGGATCAAGGACATACCACCAGGGAAGTGGCATAACGATATAGCATAAAGCTATGTGCAGTAAAATCATCCAATTGACCACGAAGGCTTTTAGATTATCCAAGAAAAATAAACGTTGCATAAATGAAGCTCCTTTAAATAAATTGTTAACTTGTAGTGTTTGGTGCATATACATCAAATGGCGTTATAAAAATTAATCCTTCTCCAACCGTTTTAATAATTCCAAGGTAGAGTCGAATTGTTCCAACTCCTCTTTGGTGTATAGCTTTGCAAAATCTTCCTGAGCCTTATTCCAGGATTTTGATGACTCGTTAAAGACTTCTTCGCCAAGCTCCGTAAGCCAGATACTGCTGTTGCGTTGACCGTCCATTTTGCGGTCCTCCAGTAACCCTTTTTTCAGTAACGGCTGGATGGAGCGGTTAATAGTGGACCTGTCCAAATTTATCATATCGCCCAATTCGCTTAATGAACTGCCGCCATTGTATTTTATGATGAAAAGCAGAGTGAATTGCCTGCCGGTGATGCCACAATCCTTCATTCTTTTGTTATAAAAATCTCTGCTGAGCATCTCAGCCCAACGGAGCTTAAGATAATAGCAGGGAATGTCCTTAAAAGATAACATCCAGTCTAACCTCCCCTCGAGTTTTGTTGCATATACATCATTTTAATCGCCTAATGTTTTTTTTGCAACTAAAATTTTAATTCATGGCTTAAGTTGTGCAGGATTGTGATGTATCTTTTTATGATAGTGTTTACTGGGCTTGGCGTTTCGCGGTATAATTTTACGCAGAAGAATTATTGTTGAGGGGAGTATATAGTATGTCAAGTAAATGTATTGTTATCGTTGATATGCAAAATGATTTTATTGATGGGGCATTGGGAACCAAAGAGGCACAAGAGATGCTGCCTAAGCTGGTGGAAAAGCTGGAAGCTGTACAGGATACAGACTTAATTTTTACACAGGATACCCATCATAAGGACTATCTCTCTACACAGGAGGGGAAGAACCTTCCTGTTGAGCACTGTATTGAAGGGGAAAAGGGCTGGGAGATATGTTCAGCCTTGCAGCCATATCTTTATAAGGCAAAGGCTGTAGTAAAAAAGCCGGCATTTGGTTCTATGGAGCTGCCAGCATTGGTGAAAGAATATGAGGAAGTGGAAATGGTAGGGCTTTGCACGGATATATGCGTTATTTCCAATGCCATGATCTTAAAGGCAGCTAGTCCAGAGCAGAAAATTGCCGTGGATGCCTCCTGTTGTGCCGGAGTAACCCAGGAAAGCCACGAGGGGGCATTAAATGCCATGAAAATGTGTCAGATAGAGATAAGGAATAGTTCTATATAAGGGAAACTTGTCAAAAAAATACTGTAGTATATAATAACCGTAAGGCAAATGGTGTTTTATGTTATGAGGTTCGTATGCACCAAAAGTTGAACCCCTGTGATGAGGTCTGGTAAACTTACATCGCAGGGGTTCTTGCACATTTATTGACTTTTTTCTGAAAAATCTATAATTGTTGTAGGAAAGATTGACTAACGACATATAGGCACAAAAAGAGACCCTCGATAGATGAATGGCCTGGAAAACTATCATCTTCGAGGGTCTTGCACTTTTTACGGCTGTGCTCAGTCGGGGGTGGCTGCTTATAACAGGTGTCTGTCAACCCACTTGCAAATATAGTAGGCAACTATACTTGCCAGGTAATGTTTTATGGGGTATAATTATTGCAAGGCAAGTGGTGTTTAAGAAGGTTGATGGTTCATATTCACCAAAAGATGAACCCCTGTGATGAGTCTGCTACACTTATCACAGGGGTTCTTGCACGTTTATAGACCGTGCTCAGTCTTCGGCTGACTGCTTATTTTAAGAATCTGTCCAGCCATTTACAAATATAGAAGGCTACTATACCTGCAATAACAGATTCAAGGAAGGTTAAATGGTTCATAAGACACCTCCTCCGCTACCGTAGTATAGAGGAAAGCAGCAACTTAATTATAACATATTTGTGAAAATACATAAAAGAAATTAGGGAATTTTTTATAAATTATTACATAATTCAACAAAATAAGTATATAAAATATAAAATATAAAGCAACCTATCAAAAAACACACATCATACACCACAGTTATTAGAAAATATCGAATAATTGGAAATTTAGAATACAAAGGAGCAGAATTATGGCTGTAGATTTTAATCGCAAAGACCTTATACAAGCTGCACTGGATAATATATCACATGCCTATGCACCGTACTCGCATTTTCACGTATCAGCAGCGGTGCTCATGTCTGATGGAAAAATATACACCGGGGTGAATGTGGAAAATGCTTCCTATCCGGCGGGGATATGTGCTGAGAGAAATGCTATTTTCCACGCCATTGCCCAGGATAAAACGTCAAAGCTTGTGGCGGTGGCCATAGTGGGGGGGCCAGATGGAATAATACAGGATTATTGCGCTCCCTGCGGTGTGTGTCGCCAGGTAATGAGGGAATTTGGCAATCCCGAAGAAATTACGGTAATTATGGGAAAATCCACAGAAGATTTTAAAGAAATGACCTTGGCAGAGCTTCTTCCCATGAGCTTTGGCCCTGATTTTTTAAAGTAAAAATAAGCACAACGAAAAGGCTCCGAAAAATCGGAGCCTTTTATTGTGATATCAGTCTATTTTATTCCCTGTCAACTAGGATTACAGCTTTGCAAATTCGATTTCAGCAGGAACCTCCGGAGCTACGCCATCTGGATTAATGCTCTTCATCTTTCTGAGAGTCAGATCCAGATTGTGGAGACGATTGGCCTGGGACAGCTTAAAGGCCTCGCACAGCTGTGAATACTGTGGTGTGCTGCCACGGAGACTGCGGTATTTTGCAGAGAAGGTGCAGTATTTAAAGAGTATTTCACGGGCTTCCTTGTTAAGGCGGGACATACCCTGAGCCTCATTGAGGATGTACTTTTCATAGTCAGCCACAAATACTACCTTATAATCGTTACGGGCCTTCTGCAATGCCATTTTAATGCTTTCCTTGGCATCACTGGAGAGGTAACCGTTCTTGCGATAGAACTGGAGATAGTTGGTATATTCGGAAGTGAGGGATGGCTCGGAAATATCAGAGTAGCGTACACCCATGATACGACGGCACATTTCCCAACGGAAGAAGGCGCACATCCTTACAACAGTTGCGTCCAGATCCTCAGTGTGGAAGATGGACAACATCATGTGTGCCGGAGTTTCCTTGCGAGGGCCTTCCACCTCCTGCCACATAAGACCGCGAATACCAATATTTGGCATAAGAATAATATATGGCTTAATTTCAGTGTTGTACATGAAATGCTGAATCTTGAATTCAGGGTAGGATTTCAGAGCTGGACGATAGAAAAGACTATAATCAATGTCCAAAACCTTCTGGAAGGCGGCCCTTATATTTGATGGGGTAAGGAGGCACTTATCAAGTGGACGAATCACATCCTGAGAGTTGAACATTGGCACGAAAGAAGCCAGATGACCATGGGTGGTCTTGTTGGCCCCCATGAACATATTGTGAATCTCGTAATCTACCTTGGCACGACCATCTTCCTTCAGCTTGTCGGCCTCTTTCTGGGTCATTCTGTTGTTGCGTACCTCTTCGCGGAGATAATCCAGCCAGTCACTGTCAAACTCATTTTTGGAAGGCATTGCCTCACCCTTGTAGATCTTCACCAGCCAATCATAGAATGAGAGTATGCGTCCGTGCGGATCCTTCTCCCAGCCAACTACGGTCTTGTAAAGGAATTCAGTATTGGCTTTACCAGCCATAACCTCATCAACGAAGCCAAAGTAGAAGAACATCTGAACCTCTACAGGCAGGTGGTCAGTTTCCAAGCTCTTATAGAACGCTTCTTCGTAAATCTTGTAGAAGCCATCACAAAGACTCCTGCGGAGACGGCGCATCTCATCGGAGTGGGAATGGCGGTCCTCAACATCTATGTATGCCTTAACATCCTTGCGGAAGTTATCAGCCACCTCGGCATCAACACCGGAGAATGCCAAAATCATATCAATTGCGTTCTTGATGGTTGGAGCAGTACCGGATGAAGCGGTGCTGCCACCGCCGACACGGGACTTAACATCGTAGAATTCTGAAGTAAAGTCAGCAGATGTGGACTTAGTAGTGGTAATAAATTTTAGTACAGAAAGAAGCTCCTGTGTGAAGTAACGGCTAAGAGAAGCGGCACGCATAACGGTTTCAACACAGAAGTTTACATTGAGCGGGTAGAAGCTCTTTTCCAGCTCTTCCTTGTTGTCACAGAAGGCATTACAAATATCTGCCTGCCAGCCGGAAAGGGCATCAGAAGGCTCCGGCGCCGCCAAAACATCCAGCAGAGGATATTTTGATGGAGCCTTTTCCAGCTGTACACACATAAACTGATATTCATTGTAATTGTATTTTAGTTCCCTGCAGAGATCATTAGCAGCATCTGTAGCCTCAGATAATGCACTGAGAGTATTTTTGGCAGCCTCCATGTTGGCAGCAGCAATAGCAGGTGCCACAGCAGGTGTACTGGTTACAGCAGTTACAATGTCATCCTCGGTTTCATAATCAAAGCGCAGGATGATAGTAGTGTCCTTTGCCACATAATTAAAGGTATATCTTTCACCTGGCTTGTAGGTTGCACCTATCATGGAACCATTGGTGAGACTTACCTCTATATTGGTGCCGTCTGTCATGGCAATTTCACCAGTCAGGACGATATCCAAAAATTCTACCGGCTCGTCACACTGGTAAAGGGTTTGCCCTTTTTCAATTTTAATCTTCTCCAAGAAGAAACCTCCCTAACGTCATATAAAATACAAATTATCCATCTAAAATACATATTATCCATCAACACAATTCTACATAAATTGCAATATGTAAGCAAGGGAAAAGAGTCCAATCTTTGAGATAGAAAAATGTCGTATAAAAGTTAATAATTAATTATTTTTAATATGTAGATATTTTAGTGTATAATTGTAAAAGTGTTTAGTAAATCAAGGTTTGGAGTAGTAATTATGTTTTTGGTAACTAATAGTAATTTTTCAGCGCAAATAATTTCACGCACGGCTCTGGTTATTGCCATGACAGCAGTGGTTAATCAGATTCATTTTTTTAAGATGCCCCAGGGTGGCGATGTGGGCTTTGGTACTATGATACCTCTTATATTACTGGCCTGCTGTTATGGTTGTCGCATTACTCTTTTGGCGGGTTTTATTTGTGGTTTTATTGGACTTATTATGAATCCGTATTTTTATCATCCCGTTCAGGTATTGTTTGATTATCCATTCCCATTTATGGCCATGGCAGTAGTATCTTTGTTTAAAAAGAGGATAATTTTAGGAACTGTTATAGCTTTTTGTGTTAAGTTCCTGTTTCACTTTATTTCCGGGGTGGTGTTTTTTGGCTCATACGCACCGGAGGGAATCTCTCCTGTGATGTATTCTGCTGTTTACAACGGAACCACTGTTGTACCAGAGATGATAATTTGCTGTCTTATTCTTCATTTTTTGCCAACTAAGCGAATTATTACGGCTATGAAGAATGAATCTATTTAAAATGCAATAATGTATTCTGATAGTGGACAGTGTAGAATATTGTCCTGTGAAATAGGATGATTTGCACACAATTGTCTGACAGATTGCTGATTTTATAAAAAAATATTACAAAATCAAATATTTCTCTTGACCAATAATAGGGATAGTGTTACTATATGTCACAACAAAACAACACAAATGCAAAGACTCAGGACGCGAGTGCAGATGTAGTGCTTTTCAGCGAGCTTCAATGTGGTGTGAGTGAGGCAAAGTGGATTCTGTATTTTATCACCTGTCAGCAGAGGGCTGAACCCGGTTTAGGTTGGGATAAGTTTCTCCGGTGTCTTCACCGTTATCAAAAAGGGCAGATGATGGTCTGTTATAAAGTGGCTGTCCGTAAAGGCAGCAAGAGAAGTGGTACCGCGGAGTTAATCCTTCGTCTTCAGGAAATTGAGGACGAAGGATTTTTTGTTTGGTGTTGTGAGGCCTAATGTTTCTATTATTAATCTGGAAAGAAGGAATTAATTATGAATGGATTAATGGTCGTTGGTTTTGCAATTGTATTCTTTACAGCTGCATATCTGGTTTACGGCAGATGGCTTGTAAACACCTGGGGTATTGACGTGGATGCCAAAACTCCTGCCCATGAATTTGAGGATGGCAAGGATTATTCGCCAGCATCAAAGTTTACAGTATTTGCTGATCAGTTTTCATCAATCGCAGGAGCAGGCCCTATTACAGGACCAATTATTGCCGCAATGTTTGGCTGGCTTCCTGCACTTCTCTGGCTGCTGGTGGGCGGTGTATTCTTTGGTGCAGTTCAGGATTTCACTGCGCTTTATGCTTCTGTGAAAAATCAGGGAAAGTCAATGGGGATGCTTATTGAACAGTATGTAGGCAAAACAGGTCGTCGCCTGTTCCTGCTGTTCTGTTGGTTGTTCACATTGCTGGTAATCGCCGCTTTTGCAGATATTGTTGCCAATACCTTCAATGGTTTTGCTAAGGATGGCAGTTTGGCAGCACCAAATGCTTCCGCAGCATCAATTTCCATGCTGTATATCTTCGTGGCCATGGGCTTTGGCTTCTTCATCCGTAAATTCCAGCCTAAGGAGGGTGTAAAGCTGGCTGTGGGCTTTGTTCTGTTCCTGGGCATGATGGCTGCAGGTATCGCATTTCCTATGTACTTTGATGCCACTGTATGGCGTTATGTGGTATTTGGTTATTGCTTTATTGCTTCTGTACTTCCTATGTGGCTTTTGATGCAGCCTCGTGATTATCTTTCCTCCTTCCTGCTTCTGGGTATGCTGGCAGGAGCGGTTATTGGTGTACTGGTGGCAAATCCTACTATTAACATGCCTGCTTTTGTTGGCTTCGAGGTGAACGGTCTTAGCCTCTTCCCAATTCTTTTTATCACCATTGCCTGTGGTGCTGTGTCTGGTTTCCATAGCCTCGTTTCATCCGGTACTTCCTCCAAGACTGTCGATAATGAAAAGGATATGCTGTCCGTAGGTTATGGAGCTATGCTTGTTGAGTCACTGTTGGGTGTAGTTGCTTTGGTAATCGTTTGCTCTGCTGCATCTGGCGGAGTGTTGCCACAGGGTACTCCGTTCCAGATTTTTGCCGGGGCAGTTGGGGGCTTCTTTATGATGTTTGGCCTTCCACAGCACGTGGCAGTTTGCTTTATGACCATGTGTGTATCTGCTTTGGCAATGACTACTATTGATTCTGTGGCCCGTATCGGTCGTATGTCCCTGCAGGAGCTGTTTGCGGCTGATGAAGGGGAAGAACAGAATGCTTTGGCAAAATTCTTCAGTAATAATTATGTATCTACTGCAGTTACCCTTGTACTGGCTTATCTCCTGTGTCTGGCAGGCTATATGAACATCTGGCCGCTCTTTGGCGCAGCCAATCAGCTCCTGTCAGCGCTTGTTCTTATTGCTTTGGCTGTATTCCTCCGTACTACCGGCCGCAAGGGTTGGATGCTTTATGTACCAATGACCTTTATGTTCCTGGTTACCATGAGCGCATTGGTTCTCAGTGTTATGGGAATTTATACCAAGCTGGGTACTGGTGAATTTGTGTTTATGGTGGATGGTCTCCAGCTTATATTGGCCCTGGCTCTTATGACCTTGGCAGTTATGGTGGTTAAGCACTGCGGCAAGGAGCTTATTTCTGGCCGAGTAGAGGATGAAGAGGAAGAATCCAAGGAGCCTGTAGCTGGGATGTAAGATGTCTTTATAAAGATAAAAAATAAAGTCTTTTTTTTAGGAACACTTGCTTTTTGTCAAGTGTTCCTTTTTTTGCAGGAATTTTCTTTTTGGTGGAGAATTAGAGTAAGTGGATAGATTTGTGTTATATTATCACAGATGCTGGGGGAGAAGTTATGTACGGTGATTTGTTGAGCAAGGAGAAAGAAATACTTCAGACTTACTCAAAGAACATTGACACCTATAATGAATTAGGTGAAATCCTTCATAATAAATTGACGGAGATGATAAAAAAGCATAATTTCTTCACGATGGAAGTCAGCCACCGAATAAAGACAGTTGATAGTCTGGCAGATAAGCTGCGCCGCAAAAGTGGTAAATATTCTTCTATTTATGATATAACTGACCTTTGTGGTGCCCGTATTATTTGCTACCTGAATGATACTGTGGACAAGATTTCCGAGGCTTTGCGGGAAACCTTTGTGGTGGATGAGGAAAATTCCGTGGACAAACGGGCTGCCCTTACGGCAACTCAGTTTGGTTATCTTTCTCTCCATAATATTGTTTCTTTGCGTCCTGAGGACGGTTATAATGAGGAGCTTTGTAAAATTCGCTGTGAGATTCAGATACGTACAGTTTTGCAGCATGCCTGGGCTGAAATAGAGCATGATTTGGGCTACAAGAGTTCTTTTGGTGTTCCTAGTGCAATACGCCGTGAGTTTTCCCGAATCGCGGGTCTTTTGGAGATAGCCGACAACCAGTTTGTGGAGCTGAGTGAAAATATTCAGAAGTACAAGGATGGAATCATCCATCAGATTGCCCATGGGGAATACCAGATATTGCCTTTGGATGAGGTAACTCTTAACGAGTACCTTGCCAAGAATGATGAGTATCATGAGTTCATTGAAATGTATAGCACAGCTTTGCAGCTGGAATATTTGCCAACGCCGGCCTACAATCATTTGCGGCACCTTTTCTGGTTTGAACTCAAGACTTTGGGAGATTTGTATGGAGCCTTGCTTGAATACAGTGATACCATGCTGAAACTCACCAGATATTTTGCCCGTGAGACCCACACGGAATTCTTTACTACCAATATGCTCTTTAATAATTTATGTCAGGCGTTTCTTATAAAGAATAAGTACACCAGAGAGCAGGTTAAGCGTTTTTATGCCTTATCTGCCAGTGGCAATGAGGAAAAGATTAAGCATGATACTGATGCGCTCTTTGAGCTTAGCCGTAAGCTGCGACTGGTAAATGAAAGCAAGTGGATTTCCGGTATTTGGGGCGATGTGTGATTAAGTTAGTTGTATAATTATATTATATAAATGTTTTTTTGAGAGGAGAGTTATTATGGACAAGTATCAGTGTGGACCATGCGGTTATATTTATGATCCTGAGGTGGGGGATCCAGATGGCGGTATCGCTCCAGGCACACCTTTCGAGGATATTCCTGATGATTGGGTATGCCCAATTTGCGGTGTCACCAAGGATATGTTTGAAAAAGTTTAAAAAGGCATAAATAAAAACATAAGAAAAGCAGGGTCCCTGTAACAGGAATCCTGCTTTTTGACTGTACAAATTATACTAATTCGGTAGTTAATAAAACGGCATCTAATAACACGATAGTTAATAACACGGTAATTAATAATTCGGCAGTTAATAATCGGCAAAAATACATCAACTTTCGACGACTGCTTACCGGTCAGCTTCCACGTTTTCCAGAAGGTCGTCTATTATTACATCACCTTCTACCATAAAACCTCACACCAAATAGCATCCGTTTTGAAATTCACCTATGCACCCCCTTTTTTACTATGAAATCTTAGTTCATCAAATCTGAAAGATGCAGATGAACTTTAGATTTCGTGTAAGGGCTGATGAAAGCATGTATGCTTTCATCTTGCTTGGTTAGAAAAAAGAGTCAGACTTTATTGAATATTTTGTCTGTATCTTTATTATACTTATTTTGGGTACCTTTGTGAAGAGAATTAAAAAAATGCGAATAAATATCATTTAAATAGTAATTCTTGGAAAATTCTGCAAATGAAAAATGTATTTATATTAAAAATTTAATACCAATAAAGGATATTTTATATATCATAGCGAATTTTACAGGTGTAAAGTTGTGTTCGGAAATGCAAGTCAGATTTTTAGGCTCAATTCGCTGAAAAGAGGGAAGAGTATGAAATTAAAAACACAGGCAGTAATATTTGTGGATGGTTGTTTGCTGGTTGCGTGTGTATTGCTGGGGGTTCTGGCTTACATAAATTCAGCAAGGGGCTTTGATGAAGCCTATATCAGCAAGGTTGCGGATGTGGCTGAGAGGGTAGAGCAGCTGATTGAAGTCAAGTATCCCGGTGAGTGGAATCTCAAAGAGGGCAAGCTGTACAAGGGTAATACTTTGATGGAGGGCCTTTCCAGCGAATTGGATGCCCTGGCCGGGGAGGAAGCGGTTACTATTTTTAACAATGATACCCGTGTTTCCACCAATGTTATGAAGGATGGTCAGCGGGCAGTTGGCACCAAGGCCAATGAGGATATTGTTGCCACGGTAATGGGAAAAGGTGAGGTTGCCAATGTGGAGGCGGATGTAATTGGCATACCATATTATACCTGCTATCAGCCTATTTTAGACGGTAGTGGCAAGCGTGTGGGAATGCTTTTTGTGGGTGCTCCAAGTGCACCTGTTATTGCTCAGGAACGGGAATTCTTATTTAAGATGGCAATGGCCGCAGTCGTTTTATTCCTCATTGTTGGTGCAGTTTCTATTTACATTATTAACCGCAAGATGAATGCCGTGTATGATGTTACAGAGACCATGACCAGAATTGCTGCCGGTGATCTTACCACCAGAGATATTACAGTTATTGGCAGTGATGAGCTGGCTCAGCTGGCAATAAATACTAATAAAATGAAGAACACCATGCATGAGCTAATGAAGAGTATCGGCGTTTCTGCATCCCAGGTGGCCGCAGGCTCCAAGAATATTTCTGACAGTGGCAATATGCTGGCTCAGGGTGCAACCACCCAGGCGGCTTCTGTGGAACAGTTATCTGCCACGATTCAGGAGATTACAAATCAGACAGCCCAGAACGCCCAGAAGGCTGAGCATGCCAACAATATTACCAGTGATGCCAACAGCAAGGCAGATATGGGCAACAGGCGCATGAATGAAATGTTAAAGGCCATGGGGGATATAAATGAATCCTCTAACAATATAGCCAAGATTATTAAGGTAATTGATGAGATTGCCTTCCAGACAAATATCTTGGCCCTTAATGCAGCTGTTGAGGCGGCCAGGGCCGGCCAGCACGGCAAGGGGTTTGCAGTAGTAGCAGAGGAAGTAAGAAATCTGGCTGCCAGAAGTGCCAAGGCTGCCAAGGAAACCACGGATATTATTGAAGAATCAATCACTAAGGTTAATCTCGGAACCCAGCTGGCCAATGAAACCTCCGAGGCGTTAAAGAGCATCAAGGATGGTGTAGGTCAGGTGGCATCCCTTGTCAGTGAAATTGCCGATGCCTCTGTCAAGCAGAATTCTTCATTGCAAATGCTTAATCAGGGAGTTGTACAGGTATCAAATGTAGTGCAGACCAATTCTGCCACCGCGGAGGAAAGCGCTTCTGCTTCTGTGGAGCTTAGTGCTCAGGCAGAGCTGTTGCAGGAGGCTGTAAGACAGTTTAAGGTTTAAAACAGCATAAGATTAAAATGATATTAAAATAGGTGAAAGCATGGATTTTCACCTATTT
The DNA here is from genome assembly GCF_045637405.1 of Anaerovibrio sp. Taxonomy (GTDB): domain Bacteria; phylum Bacillota; class Negativicutes; order Selenomonadales; family Selenomonadaceae; genus Anaerovibrio. The sequence continues at coordinate 2,109 of NZ_JAZTZI010000059.1, read as the reverse complement.
TTGTTTTAAAATTAGGGTAATATAAATTAAGTTAAAATCCACTAATTGCGATAATATAGTAACAGGAGGGTGTTTTATGAAAAGGCATAATGTTTATAGAGAGGTGATTCATTATGTTGATTAATTTAAGAGATGTTAAAAGACCAAAGGGACAAGGGATAGTGGAGTATGCCTTGTTGCTGGCGTTTATTCTGGCTATTGCTGTAGCCATGCAGGGCAGTGGAATTGATAGTGCTATTGCCAATACCTTTACCAGAGTGGCCCAGGCTTTGGGAGTTGAGACGGAGCAGGACAGATGGGCGACTGCGAATGCTTCTGATTTGCTTGCTGATACAGCATCTGCCCAGGCACGCCTGGAATCTGATAAGGAGTTTTTGACAAATATTGGCAAGCATTTTATTGGGATGAGTAAAGATGATCTCAAGAATAATTATAATATTTCAGGTTCAGGTAATACTAATATACTATTAGGACACTTGGTGGAAAACAGAGATGAACAAGGAAATTTAATATCTACCAGCTTTGATACTAGTGGTGCTGTAGCAAAAAATACTGGAGATTTCTATAATTGGGCAACTGGAGCTGCTGACGGTTCATCGTATGACACTACAAAAAGATATCTCTTTTCAGATTATGCTCTTAATAATGCTGAAGCTGTATATGGTGGCCAGAAAACTGGTAATGGTATTAAAATAACGAATATACAATATGATAGCGATAATAAGGTGAAAAGGATAGTTTTGTCTGTTAATCCGCAAACTGGAGTTGGTAATAAAGAGGATTTAACGGTAAATGTTGAATAAAGTCCTTAATTAACTGCAACATAAAGAGGTTAGCCAAATAATTAGCTAACCTCATTTTTTTGCCTCCAATAGGGGGCAACTATTTTTATTTGCTTTCAGCTACGGTTTTTACGATTTCCAAAGTCCATCTTGCAGAGTCGTACAAATCCTTAATTTCAATGTACTCATCCTTGGTGTGGGCATTTTCCATTCCAACAGAGAGAACTACGGTAGGGACACCGTAGGTGTTGAAGTGGTTGGCATCGGAGCCACCGCCGGATTCCTCAAGATTTACAGGAAGTCCCAGCTTTTCAGCGGCTTTAACTGCCGCCTTAATAGCCGTGGAATCCTTTTCGTGGCAATATGGGCCATAATCAGGACTAACCTCTGCCGTAATCCTGCAACGGGTTTTGGTTGCACCATTTACGAAGTGGTCGCAGATGTCCTTGGTAATCCTATCCAGCTTTGCCTTGTCACGGCTGCGGCTTTCGTAGAATACGTCACAGCTTTCAGCCACAACATTGGTAGCGGATCCACCAACGATTTTCCCAAGGTTACAGGTAGTTTCTTCGTCGATGCGCCCCTGAGGAGCATCAGCGATAAGCATACCAGCAGCGCAGATGGCATTAATGCCTGCCTCTGGGTCAACACCTGCATGGCTTGCCTTGCCCTCAATGTGAATCTTGATCTGATTCTTGCCAGGAGCCATAAAGGTCATGGAACCTGGATGATTATGGGTATCAAGGGTGAAGCCGAAATCAGAGTGGAGGAGACTGGTATCAAGATTTTGGGAACCATGAACACCATTTTCCTCAGCCACGGTGAACACCACCTGAAGTGGACCGTGAGGGAGCTTATTCTCCTTGAGCTGACGCAGTGTTTCTAAAATAGCCACTACACCGGCCTTGTCGTCGCCACCAAGAATAGTGGTGCCATCGGAACGAATAATACCGTTCTTTATAACAGGCTTTACACCCTCGCATGGTTCAACACAGTCCATGTGGGCCGTAAGCATTGTAGTAGGAGCTTCAATAGTGCCAGGGAAATCTGCCACCAGATTACCGGTGTTGCCACCGATTTTACTGCCGGCATTATCCTCCTTCACAGTACCACCTAAGGACTCCAAACGCTTTGTCAACAGGTCAGCTATCTCACGCTCATCATGAGTGGAACAGCGAATTTGCACCAATTCCAAAAACTCATCCAGCACACGCTGTTCATTTATCATAGATATTCCTTCTTCCTTACAAAAGATAACTCGGTGAAAGAGTTCCCCCTCACCGAGTTTCGAGTCCATTTAATTATAACGCCATTGTTCAAATTTTTC
>NZ_JAZTZI010000058.1:0-23175 GCF_045637405.1 Anaerovibrio sp. | reverse complement strand
GTGCCTGCTGAGCCTGCTGTGCAGCCTGGTATGCTGCAGCGCTGATTTCATAAAGTGGCTGCTGGAGCTCCTCAGTGGCCTTCTTGATAGCTTCGTTATCAGTGCCCTTCAGCGCTTCCTTAACCTTCTCTACGCCAGCCTTAACCTTTTCAATCTGAGCAGCATCAGCCTTGTCGCCCATTTCCTTAATAACCTTCTCAGCCTGGTAAACCATGGAGTCAGCGTTATTGCGGATTTCAATATTTTCCTTCTGCTTCTTGTCCTCTGCTGCGTGAGCCTCAGCTTCCTTAACCATGCGGTCAATGTCTTCCTTGCTCATGCCGCTGTCGGACTGAATGGTAATATTCTGAGACTTGCCAGTACCAAGATCCTTTGCGGATACGTGTACGATACCATTGGAATCGATATCGAACTTAACCTCAATCTGAGGGATTCCACGAGGAGCTGGTGGGATATCGGTGAGATTGAAGCGGCCCAGAGTCTTGTTGCCTGCTGCCATCTCACGCTCACCCTGGAGTACATGAATCTCTACTGCTGGCTGGTTATCAGCTGCAGTGGAGAATACCTGGCTCTTGGAGGTAGGAATAGTGGTGTTACGCTCAATAATCTTGGTACAAACGCCACCCAAGGTCTCAATACCAAGGGAAAGTGGAGTTACATCCAAAAGAACTACGCCCTTCTCATCATAATCGCCGGAGAGAACGCCGCCCTGGATAGCAGCACCAACAGATACGCACTCATCAGGGTTAATACCACGATGTGGCTCCTTGCCAAGATACTTTCTGATAGCTTCCTGAACTGCCGGGATACGGGAAGAACCACCAACCAGCAGAATCTTGTCAATATCGTTGCCAGTGAGGCCAGCATCTTCCATAGCCTTACGGGTAGGAACCATGGTGCGCTCAACCAAATCTGCAGTGAGCTCATCAAACTTAGCACGGGTAAGGGTAAGGTCAAGATGCTTAGGGCCGGAAGCATCAGCAGTGATGAATGGCAGGTTGATATTGGTGGACATCATGCTGGACAGCTCAATCTTAGCCTTCTCAGCAGCCTCGATAACACGCTGTGCGCTCATCTTGTCAGCGGACAAATCAATGCCGTTTTCTTTCTTGAATTCCTCAACGATCCAGTTCATAACAGCCTGGTCGAAGTCATCGCCACCCAAATGGGTATCACCATTGGTAGCACGAACCTCAAACATACCGCCATCAATATCAAGGATAGATACATCGAAGGTACCACCACCAAGGTCGAATACCAGAACGGTGTGAGCATCTTCCTTATCAATACCATAAGCCAGTGCAGCAGCAGTAGGCTCGTTGATAATACGAAGAACGTCCAAGCCTGCGATCTGACCGGCATCCTTGGTAGCCTGACGCTGACTGTCGTTGAAGTATGCTGGAACAGTGATTACTGCCTGGGAAACGGTCTCACCGAGATAAGCCTCTGCATCAGCCTTCAGCTTCTGAAGAACCATAGCAGAAATCTCTGGTGGAGTATAGCTCTTGTCATCTACGGTAACGGTGTAGTTCTTTTCACCCATGTGACGCTTGATGGATGCGATAGTACGGTCAGGGTTGGATACAGCCTGACGCTTTGCCAGCTGACCTACCAGACGCTCACCAGTCTTGGTGAAGCCAACAACAGATGGGGTAATACGGCTGCCCTCAGGGTTAGTGATAACTGTAGGCTCGCCGCCTTCCATAACGGATACAACAGAGTTGGTTGTTCCTAAGTCAATACCAATAATCTTAGACATTTTATATTTCCTCCTTAAAAGTAACAAACCATTTTATTTAAACAAGCCTTAATTAGATACAACCTGAACCATGGAAGGGCGGATAACCTTATCCTTTACCATGTAGCCCTTTTGAAGCTCCATGACAATGGTATCATCCTCCAGTTCAGGATTTTCCACACGCATTACTGCCTGATGGAAGTTTGGATCAAACTTGGCATCCTTGGTTTCAATCTTTTCCAGCCCCCGGTTTTTCAAAATATCCATGAGCTGATTAAATATCATATCCACGCCCTGCTGGAACGCTGCGGCATCAGTGGCCTCAGCAGCCATAGCGCGTTCAAAATTGTCAACCATTGGCAAAAGCTCAGTAATGAAATTCTGAACTACCAGAGCTGACAATTCTTCCTTTTCCTGACGGGTACGACGACGGAAGTTTTCAAAGTCCGCCTGAAGGCGCTTATATCTTTCCTCGTCCTCAGCCAGCTTTTCCTTTAATTCCTCCAGCTCGTCCTTTTCCTCAGGAACATCCTCTACAACCTCAGTTGCAGCTTCAGCGTCGGCAAGCTCCTCAGAAGATTCATCATGTTCATCAATCTCCCTCTGCATTTCCTCTAACTTTTCTTCATCCTTTTTCTTCAGCTTGTCTTTATCGAAAGGCATTCTGTATTTTCACCTCTTTAGTATTCTACCAATTCAGCCTTTTTACGACTTCATTGAGATTTTGGTTCATGTAATTTAAAAGGGACATGGTGCGTCCATATTCCATTCTGGTTGGCCCCAGAACTGCCAATGAGCCGAGCAATTCTCCATCCAGATGGTATGTTGCAGTAATAATACTGCAATCCTTAATACCACTGTATTCGTTTTCCTGTCCTATGGATACGGAAAGACCATCTCCCAAATGGGAACGAAGAATATCCTTCATGAGCTGATCCTCCTCCAGCATAAGGAGAATCTCCTTCACCTTATCCACATTGTGAAATTCCGGCTGTGTCATCAGCTCCGTAGTGCCCCCCAAATACAGGCGCTCCTTACGGTCTGAATCCAATGCTTTGCTAATAAGGTCAAAGGCTGAATCATAAAGGCCCTTATCCCCTATAGCGGATTCTATCTGCTTTAAGCTCTTGGTATGAATAGTCTCCAGTGTATGACCGGATAAATGGCCGTTGGCCACCTTAGCCATACGCTGAAAATCTTCAAAGGATGCGCCATCCGGCATTTCCATAATGCGGTTTTCTACAAAGCCCGCATCAGTCATCAGTACAGCAATTACACGGTGGTCATCCAACGGAAGGAACTGCATACACTTAAAAGCTGCCTTTGAAATCTGTGGCGCCAGCACCAGGGACACATTCTTGGTCATCTTGGAAATCAGCTTGGCCGTTTCCTGAAAAACCTGGTCTATGCGCTGAACCTTGGTTTTGTACCACTTATCAATGATAGCCTTTTCAGCATCAGTCATAGGCTTAACTGGCAGAAGAGAGTCTACATAAAGACGATAGCCCTTGGAAGAAGGGATCCGACCTGATGATGTGTGAATATGTTCAAGATATCCCAGCATCTCAAGGTCTGCCATTTCATTTCTTATAGTTGCAGGACTTACGCCCAAATCATACTTACGGGCCAAGGTTCTTGATCCCACCGGCTCCGCTGATGATACATAATCCTGAATGACGGCCTGCAGTATATGCTGCTTTCTCTCATCAATCATAACAATCTCTCCTGTTGTTAGCACTCCATGTTGCTGAGTGCTAACTTCTATAAAGACTATAAACCTAAAGAACATAAAAGTCAATAAGTCAAGACAAAATATTTGACTTTTTACAATACAAAAGGTTTTATACGTCCAAAACTTAGTAATCTATTCAATTATGAATGCGCCAAATACTATATTGCCGTATTTCATACCCATTGGGGTTAAAGATAATGCTCCATCATTTTCCTGCAAAAGGCCTTTGGCCGTCATTTCTTTTATGGCATCACCAAAGACTTCATATATATCCCGATTGAATTTTTCCCTGAATTTTTCCTTGTTAATGCCCTTAGTCATGCGCAAACCCAGAAAACAAAATTCTTCCATGTGGGCCTTTTCGCTGACAGCCTCCTCCACAATATGAAGGAATTTGCCCTCTGCTGTGGCCTTAATATATTCACCAATGTCCACTGGATTTTCATAGCGGTTTCCCCGCCAGTAGGAATGGGCGCCAGAACCAAATCCAAGATATGGAACATCCTGCCAATAAAGGGTATTATGGCGACTATAATATCCACCCATAGCATAATTGGATATCTCATAGCGGCTAAAGCCATGGACCGGCAAATACTCCACCAGATAATCGTACATTTTCTCCACTGCTTCGTCATCCGGCAGCTCCAATCTGCCCATTTCCTGCTGCTTTACCAGCACTGTACCTTCCTCCAGCTGAAGCCCATAAACAGAAATATGTTGGACACTTAACTCCATGGCCTTGTCCAGTGATTTCTTAAGCATATCCAATGTCTGCCCCGGCAGGCCATACATAAGGTCGATACTGATATTATCAAAACCAGCCTTTTGGGCCAGCCTAACCTTTTCAATTGCCATGCTGCTTTTGTGAATCCTGCCAATGCGCTGCAAGCAGCCATCATCAAAGCTCTGCACACCTATACTTATACGATTTATGCCATTGGACTTCATTAGATGAAGTTTTTCTTCATCTATGGTGCAAGGATTTGCTTCCATGGTAAATTCTGCCACATCCCTCACCTGCATATTAGCATGAATAGCTTCAAACAGCATTTCCATTTGAGATAAATTCAAATGACTGGGGGTTCCGCCACCAATATAAATAGTATGGGGAGTCAATTTCCCCTTTTCAGCGATTCTTTCTGCCCCCAGCTCCATTTCATGGTGCAGACTGTTAAGGTACTCATCTATGTACTTCTCCCGCCCCGCAAAGGATGGGAAATCACAATAAAAGCATTTCTGCTTGCAAAAGGGAATATGGATATATACTCCAAAATCAGTTGTCATAACCTACACCAGCTCTATACCTACTCTAAAAAAGGACATTACACGGCAGGGGCTGTTGTCCTTCACCCAGTTCTGTCACTAAAACCTTTTTTGCTTTCAATTAGTCAGCGAAAAAAATCCAAACTCGCTACGCCCTTACAGAACCAGCTTTGCGTCGCTCAAACAATGGATGTTTTCTCGCTGTGTAAGTATGCAAAAAACGGTTTCTTAACGTTCCAGAACCTAATGTGAATGACAATCAGCCCCTGCCGTATACTTGATATTTTTAATCTATATTGAGTATTGCCATGAATGCTTCCTGTGGTACCTCTACCCGGCCCACAGCCTTCATGCGTTTCTTACCTTCCTTTTGCTTCTCCAAGAGCTTACGTTTACGGGAAATATCACCGCCGTAACACTTGGCAAGTACATCCTTGCGCAATGCACGAACATTTTCACGGGCAATAATCTTATTGCCGATAGCCGCCTGAATTGGAATCTCAAACATCTGCTGTGGAATAATGGTTTTCAGCTTGGCAGCCAAAGAACGTCCACGGGAAGCAGCATTATCCACATGAACAATGGTGGAAAGGGCATCCACTGCCTCACCATTCATAAGAATATCCAGTTTAACCAGCTTCGCTGGCTGATAATCTGCCAGCTCATAATCCAGAGAAGCATAGCCTCTGGTGGAGGATTTCAGCTTATCAAAATAATCATAGATAATTTCACTGAGTGGAATATGGTAGATTACCATAACCCGGTTCACATCCAGATAATCCATGCTCTTGAACTCGCCACGCTTATTCTGGGAAATCTCCATAACCGCGCCTACGAAATCCTTTGGCACAATAACAGTGGCCTTAACGAATGGTTCCTCTATGTGATCAATAGTGGTTGGTTCAGGCAGGTCGGATGGATTATCCACCGTTACCATTTCACCGTCAGTCTTAAATACGTGATAAATAACACTTGGGGCCGTGGTAATGAGCTTTAAATTATACTCCCGCTCAAGACGCTCCTGAATAACGTCCATGTGCAGCAGTCCCAAAAAGCCGCAACGATAGCCAAAGCCAAGGGCAATCGAGGTTTCCGGCTCGAAAACCAGGGCTGCATCATTAAGCTGGAGCTTTTCCAGGGCGTCCTTCAGATTATCATAATCTGCACTATCCACTGGATAAAGGCCGCAATACACCATCGGAGTAACACCACGATAACCAGGCAATGGCTCAGTAACACCACCCTCAGCCAGAGTTACGGTATCACCAACCCGCACATCGCGGACCTGCTTAAGGGAACCAGCCAAATATCCTACAGAACCTGGTCCCATTTCCTGAAGCTCCGTGGTCTGAGGGCGGAAGCAACCGATTTCTGTGGCATCAAACACCTTACCTGTGGCCATCATTTTAAGGCCCATGCCCTTTTTGAGAACGCCATCCATAATACGGATATGGGCAATAGCACCCTTGTATGAATCAAAATAGGAGTCAAAAATCAAGGCACTAAGTGGCTTATCCGCTTCCCCGGAAGGTGCCGGAATCCGCTCCACAATGGCATCAAGAATTTCCTCAATACCCTGCCCGGTCTTGGCAGAAGCCAAAATTGCCTCAGAGGCATCAAGGCCAATAACGTCCTCTATCTCCTGCTTAACTCTGTCTGGATCTGCGCTTGGCAAATCTATCTTATTAATAACCGGAATGATTTCCAAATCATGCTCCAAAGCCATGTAGACGTTGGCCAAGGTCTGGGCCTCAACCCCCTGGGCAGCATCAACGATCAGCAGGGCACCCTCACAGGCGGCCAAACTACGGGAAACCTCATAGGTAAAATCCACATGGCCCGGTGTGTCGATGAGATTCAGGCAGTACATTTCCCCGTCCTTACCCTTATAATCAAGGCGCACGGTTTGTGCCTTGATGGTTATGCCACGCTCACGCTCCAAATCCATATTGTCCAGTACCTGATTTTCCATCTCACGCTTGGAAAGGGTACCTGTATATTCAATAAGACGATCGGCAATAGTAGACTTGCCATGGTCAATATGAGCTATAATTGAAAAATTACGAATTTTCTTTGTATCCATAATCTCTTCCCTTCGAGTTAAAAGTAAACACAAATAGTCAAATTATTATAACCCAGTTGTTAATATTTTTCCATATTTATATAGAAAAAACTCCTATCGACAGAAAAATAATCGTAAATAAAATGTTGCATTTTTCATTTTACCATGCTAGAATACTTAGGTACTGAAATTTCAAGGGGGTGAACTAATTGCCAAACATTAAATCTTCTATTCTGAGTGTAAAGACTGACGCGAAGCGCCATGCTAAGAACCTGGCTGAGAAGTCTCGCGTAAGAACTGCTTCCCGCAAGGTTATGGACGCTGTTGAAGCTGGTAACGTTGAAGAAGCAAAGGCCCTCCTTGCACTTGCATGCAAGACTATCGATCAGGCTGCTGCAAATCATGTATATCACAAGAATTGTGCAAGCCGTAAGAAGTCCCGTTTAGCTCGCAAGGTTAACGCAATGGCATAATGATTCGCATGAAATAAAAGCCTGTCTCCCACGGAGGCAGGCTTTATTACATTGCAGATTATTCATTATTGGCACAAAGGCTAATGATTACCCCTTCCACCTCAGCATTATCCAGACGGCCTGTTTTAGCACCCAGATCACACTCTGCCAACTGGAGGAAGGCATTTTTAAGGGTTTCCTCGGAAAAGCCCTGGCACTCCCTGATTATCTTCTTAATGATAAAGGGATGAGATACCCCAATGGACTGTCCCAAAGCCCTATCCCTAAGGCCCTTGTTCAGCATGGTTTTCGCCTGCCACATTTGGCGCACAAAATGCACAAGCTGACCAATTATCAATACTATATATACTCCCTGTTCCTGTTGCCTATTAAACAGGTACAGGGCTTTTTTTGTGTCGTGATTACTTATGGCATCATTCATGGCAAAGCCGTAAATCTCCGGCATATCTGAAAAAACCTGTACCAAGGTATCACGGTCTATCAGCTTTTGCTCCGGACCCATAAACAAGGAAAGCTTTTCCATTTCCTTGTCCAAAAAACCAAGAGGAATATTTTCCATCATACCCACAGCCCGTACAAAATAGGCATGAGCCTCCCTGTCCATTGTTTTGTGAATTTCCTGGAGCTTCCCCTGCATCCATTCATCAATATTGTAGGCCTTTACCGGCTCTGCATCCATTATTTGGCCATGCTTGGAAAATTCCTTATAAATTTTCTTACGGCCATCTGCCTTACCCCGAAGCTCAAAAATAACAATGCTGAAATCCGGCATATTGGCAAAAAGATTATAGAGCCTTTTCTCCACCTTGGCAGAAGTTTTATCTTCACCTGCATTATCATCGCTTTTCTTGGCTTTAAACATGAGCGCATCTCTTACAATGATAACATTTTTAGGCGAGAAAAATGGTACCGTCTCCACCATACCAATAAGATCATTTATGGACAGGCTACTGCCGTCTACAAGCTGTATATCTTCAGCCCTATATCCCTGCGGAAACAAGGTTTTTAAAATTGCGTCTTCCGCCTTCTGTATATAATAGGATTCATCACCGGACAATAAATAAAGCTGGCTTATATCCCTTTTTTTTAAGCTTGTTCTCAGTTCTCCAAAATTCATATAATCACCTTCGTATATCATACAGTGCTTATTTATCATACACTATTTGAGCATCAACACGCAATTTTTCTCCATCACTATAAAACACAACCGCTCCATTTTCATCCGTTCTCAAAACTTTACTGTCAGTACAGCTTCCCAGTCTTTTCAATATTTCTTTTTTGGGATGACCAAAGCTATTGCCGTAGCCAACGCTGATAACACTCCAATTGGGCTTAACCGCCTTTAAAAACTCTTCTGAGCTGGAGGTGTTGCTTCCGTGATGCCCTACCTTCAAAACCGTACTTTCCAACGGAGTTCCCCTGCTGCACAATATCCCTTCATGTTCACTGGACAAATCCCCGGTAAAAAGAAAGCTATGTTTACCATAGGATACCCTTATTAAGTTGGAAAATTCATTGCCCGTGCTTCCACCGGTTTTATTTTCCTCAGGAGCATATAATACCTGAATACGCACTCCATCAAGATTCATCTCAGTACCCTCTTTAAGGATAACCATGGGCTCGGTTTTTACAGCAGGATTTAAGCCGCCAAAGGTTTTCAAATAGGCTCCCTGTCCTTCATGGCCTATCATAACGGCACCTACAGGAATTTTTCCCAATATACCGCTTACTCCCTTGGCATGGTCATCATGGGCATGGGTAAGCATTATAAAATCCAGCCTTCTTACCCCATAATGAAGCAAATATGGCACATCTACCCTAGCACCTATATCATAAGTCCCCTGGCGACTACCTCCCGTATCAATCATAAAGGCATGTCCATGGGGAGTTATTACCAATGCCGCATCCCCCTGCCCCACATCAATAAAGTGAACCTGCATTTCATTTGGATGAATTGCATAGCTAATTACAACTGCAGCCAACAGCAACGCTACTCCACCACCAATTATTTTTCTGTTTTTCCTGCCATTTTTTACCCTGCACCACAAATTGCAGATCTTATTGCTAAAATGACCTTTTTTATCCTTGGGCATAATAAAAATCAGCAACAATACATAGTATATCCCCCAAAATGTTATGCAGAAGGTCGGCAAATAGACCTGACTTCCCGGTATCCTGGCTATAAGTCTGGTCACCTCGTATGACAGCCCCAACAGCAGGGAGGACACGATAAAAATAAATTGTCCCAGCACAGGAATAACTCCCACCAATACACCTGCCAACAGGCTTATCACAATAATCAATTCCACCACGGGAGCCACCACAAGGTTTGCCAACAAGGAGCTTATAGATATTACATTGAAGTACCAGGCCATAAAGGGCAAAACAGTCAGCTGTGCTCCCATAGTTACTCCCAAAGAATCCGCCACATAATGGGGTAAATACTTTCTGAAAAATTTGCCTATTACCGGTGATATATAAAGCAATCCAGCCGTGGCCCCAAAGGATAGCTGAAAGGATATATCAAAAAGGGATAGTGGCCATATCAACAAAATCCCCAATGCCGTAATACTCAAAATATGACGGGCATCCTTTTCCCGTCCCAAGGACAATGCCATAACAGTTAATATTCCCATAATCGCCGAGCGAATAACCGGGGTGGTAAAACCTGCCAAAAGGCTATATACCACAATAATTAAAGTGGCTAATATTGATGTAAGTCCTCCGGATAATCCCAACATTTTTCCAATGACATTGGCTGTACCTGCCATAAGGGTTATATGGGAACCGGACACCGATAGAATATGAATCAAGCCCGTAGTCGTAAAAGCCTCCAGCAGCTCCGGCTTAATACCTCCGTAACCACCAAATAACATGGCAAATATAGCAGCACTGTCTTCTCGGGGCATAACGGTCTCCATCTGGCTTTTATATAAATGACGTATTTTTTCAGCCATCCGTGACATTATATTTTTTTCCTGCCCCGTAAGCTCAATGCTGTATTTTCCTGCAGACATCTGCCCATGAATTCCCTGAGAAAAATTGACCATTACCATATCTATTCGCCCAGGGTTTTGATAGTCATGGAGCTTCATCAATTTACCGCTGGCTTTGATTATATCCCCGGAACGGCCATATTTTTCTTCCTCATATTCCACTTTCCCCAATAACCCCTTATGGTTATCAAAAGAAGTATCATTCGCATGCAATATAATTTTTCCGTGGGTATCGGTCCATTTTCCTGCTGCAAGAATCTGATTACTGGCTATTACGTATTTAATATGCAACTTACCAGCATCATCCATACGTATTGCAGGTGCATTTACCAGCTCTCCCACTACTGTAATTTCCTGCTCCGCCCATTGGCCAATATCACCCTGATCCATATTCATGCCAGGTAAACAGGCAAACGTCCTTCCCAACAGTATTCCCACAATAAGCAAAACAAGCAACCCATTTACCAATGTCTTAGGTGACAGCCCTTCATAACACATATCGTTCCCCATATTTTTTTGCACAAATCCAATTTTAAATGTCAGTAAATTAAATGGTTATTTTAGGCGCCATTTTTTCTAACTTCGCCTTACCAATCCCCTTGATTTTCTTTAAATCTTCGATATCCTCAAAGGGACCGTTCTGTACTCTGTAATCAATTATTCTTTGGGCCGTTGCCCTTCCCACACCTGGAATCTTTGTCAATTCCTCAATGTCAGCTATATTGATATTGATTTTCCCATCAGCAGATTCCCCTTTTCCTGCTAAGGCGGTACCCTGCCCCATTCCCTCCGTGCCAGTATTCATATTCCTTGACTGCACTTTTATCTGCATTCCGTCCTTAATCCCCTCTGCCATATTTATGGATTCCGCATTGGCATTGGGAAGCAAGCCACCACAGCTGTTTATAGCATCTCCCACACGACTGTTTGGCCTCAACATCACTACCCCCGGATTCTTCACCGCCCCACAAACATATACAGCAATATTTTCTGCTCCACCACGCTCCTCTGCAGTATTCTCCATTGTCTGCCCTACGTTTCCTACATCTTCAAAGGTTTCATTACTGCTCAGCTGCCAATAGGTAATACCAACTGCAAGTAATAATATTCCCGCTATAGCTATGGATGATTTTTTAATAATTTCCATCTTCTCACCTTCTTTTTTAACTAAATTATACCTTATTGTTAAATATTTTCAATACTTTACACTGCTCATTTTTATTTTAAAACAAAAAAAATACTCCTGCATAAAATATACAAGAGTATTCTAAACACTTATTAAAAAGTCTTTTATCGGTTATCCACCTTGTCCATAAAGGCCAAATCATGCTGCTGGAATCTGTACCAGGCCAACTCCTCAAACTTGGTACCAGGTCGGCCATAATTAGTATAAGGATCAATGGAGATTCCACCTCTTGGAAGGAACTTGCCCCACACCTCAATATACTTAGGATTCATCAGCTTAATAAGATCCTTTTTGATAATATTCACCACATCCTCATGGAAATCACCATGATTACGGAAACTAAATAAATACAGCTTCAGTGACTTGCTTTCCACCATCTTAATATCAGGCACATAGGAAATATAGATGGTAGCAAAATCCGGCTGCCCCGTTATAGGACACAGGGAAGTGAACTCAGGACAGTTGAACTTCACCCAGTAGTCATTATCCGGATGCTTATTATCAAAGGTCTCCAACACCCCTGGAGCATATTCGAAACCATACTTAGTATTCTGATTACCCAATAGGGTAATCTCCGGCATTTCTTCCTTATCTCTTGGCATAAAATCTCCTAAAACAAACCATTATTCTACAAAAACACTCTATTCCGCACCAGCGGATTCACCTTTAAAATATTTCAATTCGAAATTTTCCGGTGACTCAGGACGACCAAACAGATATCCCTGAATACAGTCAGCATGGCATATATCCCTAAGAAGGGTATATTCCTCCTCAGTTTCCACACCTTCTATACAACATTTGATATTAACACTATGACACAAATCCACAGTAACCCCCACAAGACGGCGGTCAAAGGCATTATCCTTCTCGGTAATGTGGGTAACAAAGGCCCGGTCAATCTTTACGATATCACAGGACAAATTCTTCAGATATGCCAAAGAAGAATAGCCTGTACCAAAATCATCCATGGCAATCCGTATACCCAGCTTGCGGAAATCATCAAACTGGCGGTTAATATTACTCCAGTCAGACACGATGGTTGATTCCGTCAGCTCCAATACGATTTGCTCAGGGGCTATATCATAACGCTTCAGACAATCAACCACAAAATCCTTGAAGGAAGCGTCCTTAATCTGCTCATAGGACAAATTGATGCTAATGCTCATACCCGGATTAATCTTCTGCCACTCCTTGCATTGCTTAACAGCAGTTTCAAAAATCCAGTGTCCCACTGGAATAATCATCTTGGTTTCCTCAAGAATACGGATAAATTCCATTGGTGAAACCATGCGTCCCTTAGGATTGCGCCAACGAAGCAAAGCCTCCGCACCGATAATTCTATTTTCCTTGGCACTGACCTGTGGCTGATAAAATAGCGAAAAACCTTCGCAGCCCCGCTCAATACTTACCCTGAGATCATCCCGCATACTCAGTGAACGTATCCAACGATTGTAGTTTTCCTTTGAGAAAATACAATTCTTGTTCTTGCCATCCTTTTTGGCCAAATCCAAAGCAGCCTCTGCGTGCTTATGAAGAACCAGATAGTCCTTGCCAGCCTGAGGGAACAACACAGTACCACAGGAAACGGTACAGAAAAATTGCTTGCCGTCAATATTATGAGGACGGGCAAAGCTTTTCTGAATACTGCCGTAAATATCTTCCACCTTATCTGTGTCCACATCCTGTATAACCAGGGCGAATTCGTCGCCATCCATCTTATACAGCATTACCCCCGCCGGTAATACATCCGAAATCATCTTTGCAGCCAGCTTCAGCACCTCATCACCGTAGTGACGGTTATAGGTTTCATTAACGATTTTAAAATTATCGATTCCGAGCACCATCAATGCCCCACCGGTTCCATCCACGCGATACCGATTCAGAGCAACCTTGACAGCATGTTCAAATTGATACTTATTAAGCAGTCCCGTAAGCTCATCAGCATGATTCCTCTGGGCCAGCTTTTTAATACATCCAATAAATAAGAAGGGCTTGTCCGTACGGGTATCAAAGGCATACTGCCCCCGACAGCGCACCCATACATAATCTCCTTTCCTGTTCTTCACACGATACTCATAATCGTGGCCAATATTAGCCTTTCTGGATTCCGGCACCTTCATTGATTCATAAAAGCCTTCCAAGTCATCTGGATGAATCAACGGGGTCCAATATCGATCCATATCGTAGAAGCACTCACTGGGAACCTCAAATTCATTGACCATGTTAGCCGATACCATAATCAGATTCTCATCAATGTCCGTAGCAAAGTAGTAATCATCCGTGGTTCGCTGAATCATTTTGAAAAATAAGGATATTCGTCTGAGAATAGAGCCTTGTGGGATATTCGTACGCTTATTCATTGATATCACTCATCCCCCAATCGCAGATACTAGCATTCTTATATACAATGATATACAAATTCCACGGCTAATTCAATATTTTGGCTAAAAAAGAAGCACCCTGAATTACATTTTAAAGTAACTCAGGATGCCATTTTTCACAAATAAAATGTTACGCCCCAATCGGTTCAGAATCCTTATGGCGTTTTCTTTGCAACAGCAAAACGGCCATGAGAATAATCATACCAGGGACATCAGTTTCAACACCAGGTATAATCATCAAAATCCCGCCTACAAACAGAATAACTCTCTCAATAGGCTTGCTGTGATCTGCCAAATAGCCAATCATTGCAGAGCTTACACCCACCATTCCCAATATTGCTGTGACCGTGGAAAATACCAGACCAAAGGCCGTGGCATCTATCATTAATATCATTGGCGACATTACAAATATATACGGTATGATGAATGCTCCTATAGCCAGCTTCGACGCATTTACACCTGTCATCAGCGGTTTACCGCCACTGATACCCGAAGCCGCATAGGCCGCCAGGGCTACAGGTGGGGTTACATCCGCAATTATACCGAAGTAGAACACGAACATATGGGCAGCCAATACTGGTACCCCCATCTGAACAAGGGCCGGAGCCGCAATAGTTGATGTAATAACGTAATTTGCGGTGGTCGGAACGCCCATGCCCAAAATAATTGAAGTAATCATTGTAAAGAACATTGTAAGGAGCAAATTGCCTCCGGACAATGCCAAAAGGCCGGATGCCAGCTTCAGGCCAATACCAGTCTTGGTTACAACACCAATAATGATACCGGCAGAAGCACATGCAATAACAACGCCCAATACATTACGGGCACCAGCCTCCAAGCCCTTGATAATCTCAATAGGCTTCATACGGGTTGATTTTCTCATAGCAGAAGCCACAATAGAAAGCACAATGGCTACAAGAGCAGCACGCATTGGAGTATAACCGGTTACCAGCAGGTAAACAATAACCACCAACGGAATAGCCAAATGACCACGCTCTTTGAAAATAACCCATGCCTTTGGCAGCTGATCACGAGGAACACCCTTCAAATTATTGCGTTTGGCTTCCAAATGAACACCTAACCACAAGCCTGTGAAGTACAAAATTGCTGGAATTACCGCTGCTGCAACTATATCAATATAAGGCACACCTACGAACTCCGCCATAAGGAATGCTGCAGCACCCATTACTGGTGGCATCAGCTGACCACCGGTGGAGGATGCAGCCTCAACGGCTCCCGCAAATTCCTTACGATAGCCCAGCTTTTTCATCATTGGAATAGTAAAGCTTCCTGTACCAGCAACATTGGCAACGGAGCTACCGGATACAGTACCCATAAGAGCACTGGAAAGTACGGCTACCTTTGCCGGACCGCCACTGGCCCAACCAGCAATTGCATTGGCAATATCAATAAAGAATTTGCCCAAGCCAGTGGATTCCAGATAAGCACCAAACAATATGAACAGGAATATGAAGGTAGACGATACACCCAACGGAATACCAAAAATACCCTCAGTAGTAAAATACAAATGACCTACCAGCTGTTCAATGGACAATCCTCTGTGAGCAAGAACACCAGGCATATAAGGTCCTGCAAAAGCGTAGGATAAAAATACCAAAACCACAACAACCATTGGGATACCTACTACACGGCGAGTGGCTTCCACCACTAGCAGCAGACCGAGAACACCTATTATCATATCTGTAGGCGTTACCATACCGGCACGCAAAGCCAATTCACGGTACATGATACAGATATAGGCAGGTGCTGCAGCACCCAATACTGACAGCAGTACATCAAATGGATGTACCTTGGTTCTGGACCAGGATTTTCTTGTAGGATAAAGTAAATATGACAGCGCCAAGGCGAAACCCAAATGCACAGCTCTCTGGAGCTGGGCATCCAGTACACCAAAGATAGCGGTATATAACTGGAATACTGAAAACGTAATTGCAATGGCCGAAACGATCTTGGCCATAACCCCCGTATACAGCATAGTATCTGACTCTTTATCGTACTTTTTCAGCACTTCGGCGGCCAGCTCTTTTTCATCTTTTTCTTCTGCCATAGCTGTATAATCCCTCCTTCTTACCGTTACCTTAAAAAGGTCTTATATCTAGGTATAATAACAATATCTATTTTTTGACCAGGCTCAAACATTTCATAAAGCTCAAATTTCTGATCATCAACCATAACCGTCAGCTTAGTACCTACTCCAGTACGCAGGTTCAATTCCTTGAAGTGGCGGTTCATATCATCCATAATAAAGGCATTTCCCTCCTGTCGGAAAGCACCATCTGACTCCATAAAAGGCAATCCAACACCAAAGGAATGATATTTGGTGGAATTCAGCACAAAGCCTTTCAGTTTCTCATCGGGGACGAGAAACTCCTCCACTAAAGTTTTTTGCACTGAATGTATAAAGCTTATTTCCAGTTTGGTTTCTGGTGTAACATCCATAGTTACAACTTTTTGAGTTTCATTACCATATATACTGAGCATTGGCCTTGTCAGCCACCAGACGGTACAACACAAGACCAATACCAGTATACATAATGCAAGTATTCTTCTAGTCATTTTAAAAAGGGGAGCTGAAAGAATAGCTTCTATAACAGCTCCCATAGCTTTCATATTCTCTTACTCTTTAAAGAACTTCTCAGCACCGGCATTCATAGGAATTGGCATACCCTTAACTGCGCCTTCCTTGCTAATAGCCTTTGCTGCAGCATGTGCTGCCTGGATGCGATCAAGGTGAGTAAAGAGAGCCTTGGTGATTTCATAGCCAAGAGCATCGTCAACCTTGTCAGAGCATACGAGCATAGCCATAACAGAAATAGCCTCTACTGGTTCAGTCATGCCATAAGTACCTGCTGGAATAGTAACCTTGGTGTAGAATGGATACTTGGCAATCAAAGCATCAGCCTTTGCAGCCTCTACAGGAAGCAGACGAACCTTGTTCTGGGAAGCGATATCCTGTACTGCAGCAGTTGGATAACCAGCGGTGAGGAATGCTGCATCGACATTACCGTCCTTTAATGCACTTGCTGCCTCACTGAAGGAAAGGAACTGCTCATCAATATCATCATAAGTAATGCCATAAGCGGCAAGAATCTGACGTGCATTAGCCTCAGCACCACTACCCATAGCACCTACAGCAACGCGCTTGCCCTTCAGATCTGCGATTGTCTTGATGCCCTTACCATCAAGAGTTACAATCTGACAGGTCTCTGGATACAGAGTAGCAATACCCTTAATATTATCTACCTTCTTGCCTTCGAACATCTCTGTGCCGTTAGCAGCATAGTAGGTAATATCGTTCTGAACAATAGCCAGATCCACCTGACCTTCTTTCAGCATGTTGATGTTTGCTACAGTTGCACCGGTACTCTGAGCACTTGCATTCATGCCTTTAATCTCATTGTTCAGGATCTCTGACATTGCGCCACCGATTGGATAATAAGTACCAGCAGTACCACCAGTAGCAATGTTCAAGAATTTCTTACCGCCGTCACCGCCGCAACCTGCAACCAGTGCAATTATGGTCACCAGCATGACACTTAACAGAGAAAGTTTGCCAAACAGTTTCATTTCTTATTCCTCCTTATACATTTACACCTCAAAACCCCTTAAAAGTTTTGGTATACAACAAATAATATTATATCATAATATTATTTTATTGTCATAGTAGATATAACAAAATTGTTAAATTATAATGTATACACAGAAATAACCAAACCAAGGCTAATTTTATCGTTCAATTAACCCATTACACAGATCCTTCACTACCTCACTGGCTACGATAAGGCCGGCAACTGAAGGAACAAACGATACGCTGCCAGGAACAGCCTTCTTGGATGCACCATTAGAAGCATTATCTGTCTCCCCAGACTTCTTCTTTGGCTTTATAGGTTCTTCTTTGGAATAAACCACCTTAAGCTTCTTCACTCCCAGCTTTTTCAGCTTCTGACGCATCACTCTTGCCAATGGACACACGCTGGTTTTATAAATATCCGAAACCTCAAATTCTGCCGGATTCAGCTTATTGCCAGCTCCCATGCTGCTGATAATCGGTATTCCCATTTTATCAGCCTGCACAGCCAAGTCTATTTTGGCCGTTACTGTGTCTATGGCATCCACAATATAATCAATCTTCCCCTTGAGGAATTTATCCCGGTTATCCGGGAGATAAAAATCCTCAATTGTTTCTACCACCGCCTTTGGATTAATCTCCTTTATGCGTTCAGCCATAAGCCAGGTCTTATACTGCCCCACTGTACTTGTGAGTGCGTGTAATTGCCTGTTGATATTGCTTACACTGACTACATCATGGTCTATAAGCAAAAAATGCCCGATACCGCATCTGGCCAAGGCTTCAACGGTATATGAACCAACACCACCAACACCAAAAATAACTACACGGCTACCGGACATCTTCGTCAGAGCTGCTTCTCCCAGGAGCAGCTCTGTTCTTTCAAAACGAGTTTCCATAAATCTATCTATTACTCTTTCTTTTCTTCTGTTTTAATCACGTTTACACCACTACCTCCCATGTGGGCAGGGCGTTTCATAAAACCAATAAGCTCAGGACCATCATTGGTCTTAACATTGCCCTCTGCATCTGGCTGGGGCTCTGGCTTTTTATCCACGTAAAGCGGTGGAACCGGATTAGGCATTTCCATCTTGCCAAACTGAATTGGTTTTACAATACTGTTTTTATCAGCAAGTACAGCAGGATCAAAGTTAGTAGCTATAACAGTAGCTCTGACTCTGTCCCCCATATTATCATCTACAACCAGACCTATAATATTTTCCACATCAGGATGGGTATTATCATAAAGGAATTCATTGGCTTCCCTCACATCATGGAGAGGCAAATCCTTACTCCCCGTAAGATTTACTATAAGGCCACGGGCCCCCTTGATGGATGTCTCAATCAGCGGAGAGCTTATTGCAGTTTGAACTGCCTCCAAGGCATTGGCACCCTCACCCATACCCATGACAGCATCACAGTTCTCGCCATTCTTAAATATGGTTGTTACATCTGCAAAGTCCACATTAATAACACCTGTGGTCTGAATCATCTCCACAATGCTGCTGATGGACTGACGCAATACATCATCCACCATGCTGAAGGACTCACCAACAGACTTCTGCTTAAACTCAGGCAAACGCTGAATATTATCATTCTTCACCTCAACCAGAGCATCCATGTGTTCACGCAGGAGCTTTACGCCATCCTGGGCAACCTCCATCTTACGGCTGCCCTCATGGGAAAATGGTAATGTTACCATACCCACTGTAAGGATACCCATATCATGGGCAATCTTGGCTACTACTGGTGCCGCACCGGTCCCAACGCCCTTACCCATGCCAGCAGTGATAAATACCAAATCAGCCCCCTGAATTGCCTCTGCAATCTGATCCGCATCAGAAATAGCTGCTGACTGTCCTTTTTCAGGATCGCCACCAGTACCACGGCCTCTTGTTAAATTTGCACCTATCAAAACTGCTGGAATGCCAGCAGCATCAAGGATCCTGAGCTGACGCACATCTGTATTAACGGCTACAAGCTGGCTCTTATCCATGCCATCCTCAGCAAGACGGGCCAAAACATTATTGCCGCCACCACCGACACCAACGATTTTTATAGTAACAACTGCTCCTTTTATTGAAGAATTAGATTCAGTCATCCTTACAATCCTCCCCATAGTGTAAAAGAATCCCATGCTTCTTCTATACTATACTATAGTTTAAACGAATGATTTCTTAGAATAACACTGCCTTGGGTAATCAGCATCCCCATAAGCATCATCATACAGCCAAACACCTCTATATGGGACATTTGCTCGTTAAGCACGAACCAACCTCCCACAGCACCAAACACTGATTCAAGACTCATTATAATAGCTGCATGAGCCGGTTCCGCATATCTCTGACCCACAATTTGCAGGGTAAAGGCTATTCCGGAGGACATTACTCCGGCAAAAACTATTGGAAACCAAGCATCCATAATGTTTTGCCACACCACATTCTCCATGACAAAGGCAGCTACACCGTTCAGCACAGCACAAACCACCAGCTGAGATGCCGATATATCAATGTTATCCTTTTTATCCGCAAAACGGTCAATATACATAATATGAAATGACCAAAAAACAGAGCAGATAAAAGCAAGAACATCACCGTAGTTTAAATCAAAATCTCCCTTTATGGACAAGCAATATAGCCCAACCAAAGCAGAAAGGGCGCCTATCCAATTTTCCAGCTTCAATATTTTTCCTATAGCCACCGAAATAATCGGGACAAAAATAATATACAAGCAGGTTATAAATGCTGTTTTACCAGCAGTAGTATATTGCAACGCACACTGCTGAAAGGCAGATGCCACAAACATAATCACTCCGGCACCCATGCCAGCCTTCCAGCCGGAATAATACTCACCATGCTCCTTTGCATCACGGCGTTTTCCTCTAAAACCATACCAAATAACAAGAATAGCCATAACGCCTACCACATAGCGGGCAAAGCCGTAGGTAAAGGGGCCGATATTGTCCATCCCTACCAGCTGGGCCACAAAAGTGATACCCCAAATAAAAGCCGCCAGCAACAGACATAAACTTCCTCTTAACTTCAATCGCTACCCCTCCCGACTACTTTATTATAGCATATTTTGTAAATAAAAAGGAATATTTTAACAATTTCAAATCATCCTTTTGCTAATTTTTTTAGCCAATTTGTTGTCTAATTTATTCCTAACATGTAAATTTCTTTTTTAGTATAAAGACTATGGTACTATTTTAACTATGTATAAAGAAAAACTGCGGATGGGTGGCATCAAACAGCCATATCCGCAGTCTCATATTATGTATCGTTATATTGGTGAAACCAATCAGTTATCTAATTTTTTAGTATCTCGTGCTTCATCAACCTTTTCCTGAAGCTCCTCCAGCGGAGTACCCAGGGATGCTTCCAGGGCTACTACGACGCCACCTTCCACAACAGGGCCATCCAGCATAACAATCTTACGGCCTTCCATTGCCTCAATAACCATTTCTGTGGTCATTACAGCACTGCCCATATCCATGAGAACTGCAACACCGTCATCAGAATAAACTTCCTCAACAGCATTGTATATTTTCTCAAAGCTGGTACCAGGAGTTCCATCATCAAGACCGCCGGCTGCAACAATCTTTGCGTCAGAAGCCATCAGCTTTGCCAATTCAACTACACCCTCGGCCAAAGTTTGGCTATGGGAAACAATAACTACACCAACCATATTTCAATTCTCCTTAAAATAAAAACCAGGCCCAGGAGCTCACCCTAAGCCTGGCTTTCGAAAACTTAATTATCAGATGTTTGCCAACAGTGTCTCCAGCATATAGAAGGAGGAAGTTGCGCCAGGGTCCTGATGACCAATACTGCGGTCACCAATATAACTAGCACGCCCCTTAGTAGCCTTAATGGTCTTGGTATACTCCACGCCATCCTCAGCCGCCTTAACAGCCTTAGCCAAAGCATCCTTAAGATCCTCACCGGCCTCTATGCCTTCCTTTAATGCATCAAAAGCAGGACAAAGAGCATCCAGCATGGTCTTTTCACCGGTGGTAGCCTTGCCACGCATCTGGATACCGCCAATTGCAGCCTCCATTGCATCAACAAGATCCTTGCCATCCATTTCGTTTTTGCCAGCCAGCTTGGCACCAGCCTTCATAAAAGCAGTACCATAAAGAGGACCGGCAGAACCGCCAACGGTGGATACCAGTGTCATACCAGTAGTTTTAAGGATAGTACCGATGTCCTTCCCAGCCATAGCATCTAGCTTTGCTACAACTGCATCAAATCCTTTAGCCATGTTTACACCGTGATCACCATCAGCAATCTCGTTGTCAAGCTCAGTGAGATAATCCTTTTCTTCATCGATCTTGGCAGCAATAGCCTTCAAGATGTCAATCATCTGTGCATTAGTAATCGTTTTAAACAGCTCCCCTCAGTTTATTAGCGCTTCAGAGCTGGTGTATCTGCCTTTGCATTGTACAAGGACTTAAGTTCATCATCCAGACGAAGCAGAGTAATGGAGAAACCAGCCATCTCAATGGATGTCATATAGTTTCCTACCATAGTATCATAAATCTTAATACCCTTCTTGTCCAGATAATCATGAACGAAATTGTTAACAATGTACAGCTCCATGAGAGGAGTACCACCCATACCATTAACAATTACAGCTACTTCCTTACCTACAAAATCAATATCTTCAGTAATCTTGTTGAGGAGCTCCTCAGAAATAGCATTAGCTGGCTTCAAAGCTTCACGGGAGGTACCTGGTTCGCCATGGATACCAATACCAATTTCCATCTCATTGTCAGCAAGCTCAAAACCAGGCTTACCTGCTGCTGGCATGGTACATGCAGTAATAGCCATACCCATGGTACGAACATTTGCAATAACCTTTTCAGCTACAGCCTTAACCTCTTCCAGGCTAGCACCCTTTTCAGCCAATGCACCGGCAATCTTGTGTACCAAAATAGTACCAGCTACGCCACGACGGCCAGTAGTATAAAGGGAATCCTTAACAGCAACGTCATCGTTTACAACAACATAATCAGCCTTGATTCCCTCATCCTTGGCCATATCAATAGCCATCTCAAAGTTCATGATATCACCGGTATAGTTCTTTACGATACAGAGAACACCTTTATCGGTTGCTACAGCTTTAATAGCCTCATAAATCTGGTCTGGAGTAGGGGATGTAAATACTGCACCAGCTACTGCACCATCCAGCATGCCTTCCCCAACATAACCACCATGTGCAGGCTCATGACCGCTACCGCCACCAGAAACCAAAGCAACCTTGCCTTCTTTCTTGTTGGCTCTTACTACAACAGTACCGCAATCCAATTTACGGAGCTTGTCTGGTGCAGATTTTACCAAACCAAGAATCATTTCCTCTTCAACATTTACGACTTCGTTAATAAGCTTCTTCACAAAAATCCCTCCTGAAAAGTTAATAAAAACTAATACCCCTGTTTAATAAAAGCATCCCCACCTATGAAGTCACAAGTGGGGATGTTTAATTAACTCACGCTAGCAAATGCTATCAGATAATACCGAAAGCGCTGGATACAACATAAGCTGCAACACCACCGCAGAGAGGAGCTACTACTGGAATCCAAGCATAACCCCAGTTGCCGTCGCCCTTGTCAGGAATAGGAAGAATTGCATGAGCAATTCTTGGACCAAGGTCACGAGCTGCGTTCATTGCATAACCAGTGGTACCACCAAGGGAAAGACCAAGAGCCCAGATCAAGCAGCCTACGAGATAAGGACCAAAGCCAGGAGCAAGG